>DNOQ01000280.1:3066-4348 GCA_003501665.1 Bacteroidales bacterium
TTCCGGTTGCACACTTCATACTCCCGGAAAACTGCTGGACTGAACATTTCTATGCTCCGCAGGTTGAAGCGCGGGAGATTTTCCTGAGAAAGCATAAAGGTAACCAGACTGCTGTTGAATTCATTGCCAGCGAACGGCATGAAGCTCAGTTATATTCAAAATATAAGGAGTATTATGGTTATGTATTCTATATCGGGAAGAAGATATGAAAAGTGATTTAAATGGATTGATGGTTATTTACAGATTTCATCAATCCAATGAAACAATTCATCCAGGTCGTAATCGTCACTGTGAGGCACTTCCCAGGGTAACTCAAGGCGGACGTTGAATCCTTTATTTTGAAGGAGAGTTGACAGCATTAACGGTATGGCCCCTGTTAAGGGTGCCGTTTCAGGTACGGCAGTGCTTTTAGCTTGATCTGTTAATAATCAGTATAACCGTGTGTAGGGATAAGCAGGGGAGTAAAGCATTCAGGGAACAGGATAGATATTCCGGGGAAATAATTTATTTTTGAGGGAACAATAACAGCATTGATGAAAATAATTCACCTTTCCGACCTTCATATCGGGCATAAAGAGTGCGGGGAAAGATTTCGCTCAATTATCAGAAACATAAGTTTACGTGTGCAGCCTGCCGAAGATTATATAATAGTCATTACAGGCGATATAACCGACAATGCCAACAAACCGGAACAAAGGGAAGAGGCAGTCCATGCTCTCGAAGAGCTTCAGGAGCGGGGTTACAGGATACTGGAAGTGCCGGGGAACCATGACTATGGTACGGGAACAATTGGAAACATCAGGAATGTCAGACTTTTTAAGGAGAGGTTCTACAAGGATCCCAGCATCACTTTTCCAAAGACGGATATCATAAACAAAACTGCCTTCATTGGACTAGACTCTGCAGCAGAGGAACTTAACTGGCACGACAGGATCTTTGCCCAGGGAGAACTCGGCAGGGAACAGCTGGTAAGGCTTGAAAAGATACTTGATGATACTGCAATCAGCAAAATGATGAAGGTCGTTTATCTTCATCACCATCCATTCGACTTCAAGATTGGCAGGCAGTTAAAAGACAGCGGGAATCTTAAGAAAATTATCGAAAACAGGATCGACATTCTTCTTTTCGGACATTACCACCGCAGGAAGAAGGAAGCTGTCACAGTTCATCACGGGACATGGGGGATACCACGTTGTTACAATGCAGGCACTGCAACACATAAGAACGGTAATTATGGCTATCACAGGGTCATCGAAATGTCTTGTCCCGATGCTTCAATGGA
>DNOQ01000089.1 GCA_003501665.1 Bacteroidales bacterium
AGAAAAAAATTTAAATTTCCTTCACCCCAACCCCTAATCACCTCATCACCTCACATTGTAATGTCAAACCTCACCCCAACTCCTCTCAATATTATTTTGTCCTCACCCCAACCCCTCTCCCGGGGGGAGAGGGGCTATTACTTTAATTATATGTGCCTTAAGTCCCCCTCTCACTTTGGGAGAGGTGGATTTAGGGGTGAGGTATTTAGTATCTGTAGGTATCGATGGGATCGCAGGTACATACCAGGTTCCTGTCACCGTAACCGTCGTCAATTCGTCCGATTGAAGGCCAGAATTTATTTTCCACAATCCATGGAGCCGGAAAAGCAGCTTTCTGACGATCGTATTTATGGTTCCAATCATTTGCTGCTACAACCTTCACCGTATGAGGTGCATTATGAAGCACATTGTCATCCTTATCTGCTTTCCCTGCCTTAACTTCATCAATTTCCCCGCGTATCGATTTCATGGCTTCAATAAACTTATTCAATTCCTGCAATGATTCCGATTCAGTGGGCTCTATCATAAGCGTCCCGTAGACCGGAAAGGAAAGAGTCGGGGCATGGAAGCCGTAATCCATAAGCCTCTTGGCAATATCAGACTCGGTTATTCCGGCTTCAGGTTTAAAACTGCGGCAATCGAGTATGAATTCATGTGCTACAAAACCTGTTGTTCCGGTATATAGAGTTTTGAAATCATTTCCAAGAGCTGCAGATAAATAATTAGCATTAAGGATCGCGTATCTGGTTGCCTGAGTAAGACCTTCTGCACCCATCATCATAATATATGAATGGGAAATTGCAAGGATATGTCCGCTACCGAAAGGAGCTGCAGAAACAGCCGTTGTTCCATGGCTTCCACCGGTTTTCACAACAGGATGTGAAGGCAGAAATTCCGCGAGTTTGTCATTGACAAGTATCGGTCCCATCCCCGGTCCGCCTCCGCCATGAGGTATCGAAAAAGTTTTGTGAAGGTTGAGATGACAGACATCAGCACCTATCCGGCCCGGACTTGTCAGTCCTACCTGTGCATTCATATTGGCTCCGTCCATATAGACCAGTCCGCCGGCTGAATGAATAATATCATTCATTTCTATTACCTCAGCCTCAAAAACCCCGTGTGTTGACGGATAGGTTATCATGAATCCGGCCAGGTTTTCTTTGTTTTCAGCGGCTTTCTTTCTGAGATCTTCAACATTGATATTACCTTTTTCGTCACACTCAACGACCACCACCTGCATTCCGGCCATTACAGCGCTGGCAGGATTTGTTCCATGTGCTGATGAAGGAATCAGGACAATCTTCCTGTGACCTTCTCCCCTCGTCAGGTGATATTCCCGTATTACCATCAATCCTGCATATTCCCCGGCAGCACCTGAATTAGGCTGAAATGAAATTGCGGAAAATCCGGTTATCTCCTTCAATGCCTCGCCAAGCTCATCCATAAGACGATAATATCCTTCAGCCTGTTCCTTCGGAACAAAAGGATGGATATTGGCAAATTCCGGCCAGCTGAGTACAAACATCGAAGTTGCCGGATTAAGCTTCATTGTACATGAACCAAGTGAAATCATGGAATGCGTCAGCGAAAAATCTTTCCTTTCAAGCATTTTGATATAGCGCATCATCTCCGTCTCGCTATGATACCTGTTAAATGCCGTTTGTTTCAGAAAAGATGATTTTCTCAGAAATTTCTCTTCCGATAATGAGCAATTGCACAGCTCGTTTACTGATTCATGCTTTTGTCCTCCTGACCCGGCAAATATCCCGATTATGGAATTGATATCTTCTAAGCTTGTTACCTCATCGGTACTTATCATAACTGTGCCGTCAGCCGGATAAAAGAAATTAACACCTCCGGCTAGTGCAAGTTTCTTAACAGCCTCCTGCGATATATTCGCCGGAAGTTCAATCTTCAAAGTATCAAAGAAACAGGAATTNNCATACATTCCCGACATTGTCGCCAGAAGTGCCTGTGCCGTACAGATATTTGATGTTGCCCTTTCGCGTTTGATATGCTGTTCACGTGTCTGTAAAGCCATTCTCATTGCGGGATTGCCCTGGGCATCGACTGATACTCCGATAATTCTTCCCGGCATGCTTCTTTTCAGGGCATCCTTTGCAGCAAAATAGCCTGCATGAGGACCACCGAAACTTACCGGCAATCCCATCCTCTGGCTTGATCCGACAACCATATCAGCGCCCCATTCTCCCGGAGGAGTCAGAAGGGCCAGACTCATCAGGTCTGCTGCCACGCCAACAAGAGCTCCGGCTGAATGAATATTCGCGGCAAAATCCTTATAATCCCTGATCGCTCCTGATGCAGCCGGATACTGTACCAGGGCACCGAAAATCGTCCCGTCAGGCACAAATTCATTGAACTTCCCAATAACAAGTTCAATACCAAGAGGTTTTGAACGGGTCTTAATGACATCCAGCGTCTGAAGGAAGATATCTTCATCAACAAAAAATTTCTTAACGCCGTTTTTAACAGCCTCACGCGACCTGGCATTGAACATCATTATCATTGCTTCAGATGCAGCTGTCGCTTCATCCAGAAGCGATGCATTCGCGATCTCCATACCTGTCAGCTCAATTATCATGGTCTGGAAATTGAGAAGAGCCTCCAGTCTGCCCTGGGAGATCTCAGCCTGGTACGGAGTGTATGAAGTGTACCATGACGGATTCTCCAGAACATTGCGGACAATTACCGACAATGAAGCTACACTATAATAACCCTGACCTATAAATGACCTGAAAAGTTTATTTTTTGAACCAAGATCCCTCAGATGATTTAGATATTCATACTCACTCATCGCTTCAGGAAGGTTAAGAGGTTTATCAAGACGAATTCCTGACGGAACGGTTCTGTCGATGAGATGATCAAGCGATTCAACGCCAATAACCTTAAGCATCCCGGGTATCTCATGGTCGCGGGGACCATTATGACGGTTTACAAATTTATCGTAGGACATATTATTGATTTTTAATAAAATACGGATTTGATTTCATTTCTTCACCGATTGTTGTTGTACCATAGTGACCCGGGTAAACAACCGTTTCGGCGGGAAGAGTGAATAATTTTGTTCTGATACTGTTGATAAGTGTATTATAATCTCCTCCGGGAAGATCTGTTCTTCCAATACTGTTTGCAAATAAAGCATCACCGGTAAATACTATGTCCTCTTTTTCGAAATAATAAGCAAGACTTCCGGGTGAGTGTCCCGGAACATGCAGTGCTTTGATCTCCACCGGTCCGAAAAAGATTGTCTGGCCGTCATCAATATATCCGGCCGGATCAGGCGGTTCCTCCATCCTCAAGCCAAAGAACATAGCCTGTTTTACCGCATTTTTCCGGTTAATTTCATCTAACCTGTGACAGTAAGGTCCGATATTATATTTTTCAAGGAACCTTCCATTGCCAAAAATATGATCGAGATGACAATGGGTGTTAAGTAACAAAACAGGTTCCAGCTTTTTTTGTTCAAGGAAATCCGTAAATCTTCTGAATTCTTCGGCGGTATAGCAGCCACAATCAATTATTGCACACTTATTGTCGTCATCTGCAAGTATATATGTATTTATTTCAATCGGTGAAAAAACAAGTCGGTGTATCTGCATTATCTTTTATTTTTCTTTCACAATACCTCTCAGCATCGGTACAAACACATAATGTCCGTGTGATGAATAATCATAATTGTCTTCCCCTGTCCTCTTAACAAGTGTCATTACCTGGGATGAACCGTCACCAACAGGGGCAACAAGCTTCCCACCTGTTTTAAGTTGTTTAAGCAGAATTTGAGGAATTTCTTTAATGGCCGCGGTAATTATTATCCCGTCATAAGGTCCGTACTGAGGTTTTCCTGCATATCCGTCACCGAAAAAGAAATCAGCTTCATAACCAAGTGCTGTCAGTGTTTTCTGTGCTTTGAGAAATAATTCTCTGTGTCTTTCAATAGTATAGACCTTCGCACCCATTTCAGCCAGGACTGCAGCCTGATAACCCGATCCGGTACCGATCTCAAGTATTTTTTCCCTCCTCTTCACCTCCAGTAGTGAAGTCTGCACCGCAACAGTATAAGGCTGGGAAATGGTCTGACCGGAACTGATAGGAAAAGCTTTATCAACATAAGCATGATTAAGGAAAGCAGGATCCATAAAAAGATGACGGGGTACGTTATCCATAGCTCTGAGAACCTCCTCATCGGTAATACCTTTTTTTCGGAGTTCCGCTACCAGCTTTTTTCTTTTACCCCTTGCTTCAAAATCATCTCTCATTTCTTCTCAGGCGAATCACATGTTCAGGTGGTAAAAATAAAAAAATTTCTATCTTCGCCGGCAACATGAGGTCAGAACTCATTGATCTTTATGACC
>DNOQ01000597.1:0-5587 GCA_003501665.1 Bacteroidales bacterium
AAAGCCGGGACGAGTATGGAAGTATTCAATGCCGTGGGGTTATTATTGATAAGTACCCGTAAGGCATTATCCACGGATACAATTCTTACCACATACCCGTCAATAGCATTACTCTGAGCCGATGCACTTGTACCATCCACATCATGTGAATCAGACAGTGCCATAACCGGTACCGATCTGTTCTGTGCATCTCTTGGCATTAATAGTTTCTTTGTTGCCATATCTTTGAATATTTTTAATTAACACTTCTGCATAGCTCATACCACTTACCGTCAGCTTTTTGGATGAGAGTAAGCGTATCAGTTGCCTTCATCACAAAATTGGCACTGCTCGAAAGAAATATATTTGTGCCATCCGTAATGGTAATTGCATGTTCTGAGATGATCCTTATTACCTGGCCCGTATATCCACCGGTCAGATCAGTTATTGTTGTCGTGCCTCCAGTAAGGAAATTCTCACCATCATTAACTGCCGGTGTTGCTGAGTCCGCGAGAGCGGGGATAAGTCTATGTTTTTTACTTAATATGATTAATTTACCCTGATCCGGATATCCATCAACAACACATTCATATACATCCCCTGCTCTTAAAATAACATTTCTGCCTTCTGACATTATTGTACTATTTAATGTCACATTTGCCGTTCCCTGATAACCAACAAGGGTGACTTTTTGCCCAGGCAGCGCATTAGATAGTGTATTTATCGTTATTGGTGTAGCAACAAAAAATTTAACTGAGGTATGATAATATAAATTTAATGTTGCCGGAGTTGTTGCATCTGACCAGAATTTTAATGGTTCATTATTATTAGTAAAATGCTTATAATTTCCACTTGCATCATTGGAACAATTAAATATACTTCCACCAACAGGACAGGCAAATTGATTTGATACTGGTATATTCCATCTGGCATTAAATGTGTCACCATAATTACCTGTTAATGAAATACCAAAACATGCATTACTGGTCCACCTGATATCGTTATTATCAATAACGCCCGAACTTAATGTCGCTTCTGAGATTATACCACCTGAACTACCTGTTATATTCCCTCCCCTGATATTAATATTCATTGCATATGTTCCTGCAAATCGCATCGAATAATCTAATCCATCAGATGATCCAACACCATTAGCTTCTGAATGTGGATTTATAAATGTAAAACAACTTACATTCTTTATATAAAACCCACTATTCTTTGCATTAGTAATATCTACTCCATTCGATTCTGCATCACAAAATATAAATGTCCAGTTTGTAAATGTATCTGAACCCGTGTTTTCAATATAAAATCCGTGTTTTTGGCTGTTGGCGCAAAATACATTACTTAGAGTAAGCCCATTTACTGCCTGATCTGTTACACAATTAAATCCATTTTCCAGACTACGATCAATAACTATATTCCTGTAATCACTCCATATATTTCTTCCAGCTATATTAATTCCATTTTTAAATGATTTGATTAATAAATTATGGAAAACATGATTGTCATTAAGATGGTAAATATCCGGGCCGGTAATAGTAATCCCATTAGAATTAGGTTTTTGAGTATGGAGCCCAATAGTTTCATTCATCAAAGTAAAATCAGAAACCTTAACATTTGTAATAGAAGCACTTGTTGAGTCTATCTTAATACAATCCGTATTAGTATATGGGAATAGTCTTGTTGATCTACCTCCATTTCCTCTAATAAGTACGTTTGATTTTGTTATTGTGAAATTGCACAACCAATCCCCGGCAGATATATAGACAGCTTTCCCTGAGTCAACTGCTTTCTGGAAAGCTGCACTGCTATCTCCGTTTGCATATTGAACTGCTCCCCACCACTCAGGATAAACCTCCGTAACACTCCCCTCTCCAAACAGAACACTGCCCGATCCACCAAATACCTGAAATAATCCTGCCTGAAATGGACCGTTGATAGTCAGTGTCTTTCCGCTGCTTACTGTTATAAGCCCGGGCCTGATCATAACCACTGACAACGTGGAAGGAATTACAAGATCTGAGGTTACTGCCTCTGATGTATTTATATATAGTGTAGCCGGAGTAGAACCTATTGCCGCAACTGCAGCTGCCAGGCTCTCATAATCGGAACTCCTATAACCCGTGTCAAATAGAACAGTTCCGGCAGATTGAACATCTATATAGATCTCAGACATAACTTAATTTGATTTTGCAGTTTGTAATTCATAAAACCTCGCCTTGGCTATTTCAATACGTTTCCCGTCCGGACAGTCCGAATCGGGAAACGTTATTTCAACCTGAATATCGCTCGTGTTTGTTGGTGCCAATAAAGTCTCCGAGGCAGTCAGGTAAAAAAGAACCCTGTTATCCCCGGGTGAAACCTCCTTGACATCTGCTTTTAGCCATCCTTCCGATGGGGAAGGAATGGTATTAAGATATCTTTTGGCGATAACCCCCCCGGTTACAGCATTGAATACCCATACCCGCATATCTATAATCTGGCCAACACTTGAAGGATTAAGCTGGACACCATCGCGATCTCTTACGCGAATGGCATATTTCGGAGTTGAGCCAGAATAAATTATCGACATGTCAGAATGATTTAGACAACTTCAATGTATGTTACATATACTGCCAGTTTACCAGTTGTTATGTGGTTCCATTTTCCATCTGGAGTAGCAGAAACCCACACATTACTCGCTGTTGCCACAGGAGCATTATTCAAGGCGGCTGTCTGTGCCTGTGCGGTTATGGCATTTAGAGCCTTAATGGTTGCACTTGCTATAAACTGATTTCCGGAAGTTGCATTACCCGTTTCTGCTGCAAGAGCGAGAGCGCTAAAAGTAACTGTTCCTGCCGTGTCCGGTGTTTCACTCTCATTTGCATGAGTTAAAGAATATGTAAAAGTGGTATTGTCAACTCTCGTAATGGTATGTGTACCATTATAAGTCGCATCAGTCATTCCCGCGACCACAACTGAATTGCCTGTGACTAATCCGTGAGCAGATGCCGTTTTTATTGTTGCCACGTTTGTGGTCACAGCTCTGCTGGCTGTTCCTGTTACCGCATGAGCAAAGGCAACCTCTGTATGAGTTTTGACATCCAATACCCTTGCGAGTGCCGGGACTATTGCCCCAAGATCAATGGGTTGTTCTGTTATATTGTCTGCTGTTGCGAAGTTAAAATCGCAATCAGAGACACCAACACCGCCAATAGTTATTTTTCTTGTTTTTACATTCGAGAAAGCGACATCATTCAATGTCAGCTGTGTAGAACTTGCTTCGGTTACTCCTAACCATGCTGAAAAGCCGTGGCGTAAGGAGCGGAAGAGGATCCTGGGATCCCATTTTTTGATTTTCAAATCCATCGAAACTTGCATATTATTAGTTTTAAATTGTTAATACTATATTTATTATGATGCTTGTTTGCATTTTAAAATTGTGTATCTCAAACCCTTATTCCAAGGCGTTTTCCCTAATCGAGCTACCCTCATTTTATTTCTTGTTTCTTCAGTAATATTATTTCTTATCTCAACCATTTTTAACCTATGTGTTTCTGATTTAGGTTTGCCTTTTAAACCATTACTTATTTTATTTTTTGCTTCTTCGGTTTGATGCCAATTGGGATATTTTTTACCTTTATTTAAAGAGGGTTTCCCTCTTTTAGCTTCAGACATTTTTCTTCTTGCTTCTAATGATTTAGGCTTCCTCATTTTCTCTTTCGATTTTTCAGAAAACTTAAATCCTAAATTACTTCCGGCAATCAGACTACTATTAAAATAAGGCCTATATGAATCAAGGAAGTATTGTTCGGTTTTTATTAAATCCTTCTTATTACAACCAAGCAATATTGAGAAATATAAATCGGCTTCCCTATATTTATCATAGTGTCGCTGGAGTTTCTTTGAGTGATGTTTGTTCTTTCTTAAATCCCTTAAATGCAAATTCCATCTTTTATGGATATCAACAGCACTCCCGATATAAATCCTTTCCGGTTTACGTTTTGATTGAATTTGATATATTCCCGATATCTTCATATCCGTCTTATCCTATGTTATTGCAACACCCTCCATTGAACTGTTAAACTGTTCATAAGCGAGCTTTGCCTTATCGGCATAACCCATGATCCCAAGAAGTTTCGCGGAACAAAGTCCCGAAAGAGGATCAGCGAGTATATCATTTAGATTTTCCGGTTTGTCTGTTTTTACATAGAGGGCCACGGGATCCTCTCCGGTATCAATAACCTTACCGCATTCCAGGTAATTTGCCAAAACGCCCGGAGTCACCGATGTCTGAACAATAGCGACCACTGGTCTGGAATACCCGGCCTTTATGTATTCGTTTTCCTGTAGTTTATACTCAGGATCTTCTGTTGAAATAGCCCTTCTTACTGATTTCTTCCATAGAGGGAACCTGATCTCATAGAGCTTTACATAATCCGAAGGGACCAATATATATGCCTTATCGTTCGTGTAAATAATCCCTGTAAGGGGAATGAGTGCAGGAGTGATAAGGTGGAGGGGAGCCATTTCAAGTAACTCCCTGGCACACTCATCAAGTGTAGGGCCAATATAATCATCAAATGGAAGGTCCACCCCATCGGGAGTGAACTCATCCATCTTGATTTTTACCTTATTTATTAACCCTGAACGTTCCACTGCTTACGGGAGGTTTGGAAATAAAATATTATTCTTTGCTGCAGCATTTTTCACAGCAGTAGCATTGGGTAGTTTTGAGAGAGTTAATCCCTCGACATTTGCAGCGAGGTACTTCCTTGCGTCCTGTACTGTCTTAACTTCCGGGATAGTCTTGTAACCTACTGATCCGACCTGTTTATCTTCATCCTGGTCTTTAAATTCATCTGGCCCTTCTGTCTTGGATACCTCCGTCATCTCCGGTTTCGGTTTGGCTACTTTGTCCGGGGTTCCCTCGCTGTGAATACACTTGAAAGAGGCCCCTGGGCGTTGAACATCCTTGTCCAGAACTTCAATTTCCTTGGGATCATTTGTAGTGTATTTTCCGTTGATACGTGGTTTTAGGCTTCCGCCCCTGAACTGGATCAACTTTTTGTGTCCATCCACCATGATATATGTATCAAGCTCGATGTAATGGATTGATTGATAAGTTTTTCTGATTGCCATGATTAAAATATTTAATTATTATTAAAGAAAGGGAAGGTGTATTTACACCCTCCCCTCTAAATAGAGCTAAGCTTTGGGCTTTATGATAGCGTGAGTATCCGGGTATCGGAGTATAAGTCCGGTTGTTTCTTCGATAACAACTGCATCAACGTTACGCTGTCCTGATTCTTTCAGGCTAAGCTTACGTGTTGCCATCGGTTTGAAGGTATGCTTCTCGATATAATTAAGGTCAAGAACAATACCTTTTGCTGACCATCCGGCAAGAGCGAGCAGCGGGTGACGTTTGAACAAAAGGACTCCGTGGTTGGTCTCGATTTTATTGAACCGAATACCATAAACGACCTCGGTGCTCTTGGCTTCGATCTGTTTCAAAACTGTATCAACCTTCATCAAGTTAGCCATAAGGCCATCTCCACCGAACAGGAGCCGTGTATCTGAGCCGCTGTTACCCTGGAATATTGACTGGTTCCAATCAACAAATGTG
>DNOQ01000597.1:5603-7662 GCA_003501665.1 Bacteroidales bacterium
TACCTTTCTTTCGCATTGGTATTATCGGAGAATTTTGCCTTAACACCAAAGATGAAGCTAAACTCCATAGTTGCCCTCATGTCATAGATATTCTGAGCTTCGTAGTCACTGAATCCCCAATCAACTTCTTTCAGGTGTATTTTCTGGAATGTTGATTCTTCAACCTGTGCCATGAATATCTGCAGGTAATTGTCGGCCGTAACAGGGATGATAGCATACGGAGATGTCTGAGCATCGAGTTCATGCTTACAGGCCCCACACCTGGTTAACTTGGTAGTCGCGGGAATAGTTGCGGGAATGATCATTTCTCCAGCGGTTGTTCCCGATCCGGCTGTGCCATTAAGGGGCTGTATCTTAATCGTGGCGGCAGATATATCTTTACTAATTATAAAACAAACAAGGTCCAGGCCATCAACACCGGTAATTCCTTCAACCATGACGGTATCGTCAGCGCTCCACATCGAAATATTATTCACTTTCAAATCAGTGACAAGATGCCCGTCACCGGATTTTGTATATGCCGTATGAACCGTGTCTGAGAACGGGCGGCTATCAACAGCGTAATATTCCGACACGAATGATTTACAATCCACCTGGTTAGGTATCTGCCTCATGATAGTATCAAGAGGAGTAGCGGCAGGCTTCATTTGAGTTACTTTCTTGGAGATGTAATCTTTATCCAGATCAGGAGATCCGACCTTTACACCTTCCACGGTAACGGGTTCAGCCTGGATAACGGCTCCCGTTATGGCATAGATGACAGAGCCACCAAATGCCAGCACACTGGAAAAACATGCCAGGGCGGCCATAACAATGATCAACCCGAACACGTTTGCAGCGATTTTAAATAGATTTATTCTCTTCATTTCTCTTTTTTTGATTGTTAATACTTCCCCCTTCTTAAAGGGCCCTTTTTCTGTTTGTCCTCTCCAAAAGACCATCTATGTATGTAGGTGCCGGCCTGTTTGTTTCGGGTGTTTCTGACGAGCCCCCTATCTTTGGAAGTCCGTCCCCCTGAGGCTTGGCTTTCTCTTTCTGAGCGACAATATTTTTATTTTTACCTGCCAGTTCTCCTTGTTCCTTGGCAGCGGCAATATCATTATCATAGTCCCATGCCCTTTTTATGGTCATAAGCACATCTTTACTTACCTTTCCATTGTTAATGTCAGCGAGCATAGCATCAAAACGGGCAAGGAACTGTCCGGCGACATCATCATCCATGTTGTTCTCCTTTGCAAACTCCTCAATGGCCTGCTGTGAGAACTCAAGATTCTTTGAATACTCATCCTGTTTTGCCTTACGCTTATTAAGATCTTCTTCTCTTGCAGCTTTGTTTTTGTTCCATCCTTCAAAGTCCGGATCTCCCTCAATAGCTGTAAGATCTTCAGGGGACATGTGACGGGCAAGAGCTTCACGGAATGTAGCCCCATTGATCATATCCCTCACCACATCTCCGACCTGTGGTTCTGATTCAAAGAGGGCGATAAGCTTTTGGTTTGCCATTGATCCCCTCTCTTTATATCCCTCGAGCTCACCCAGGTATTCTTCCAGGCTCTTCTCATAATCCTCATCACTTTTAAATTCACGATCAGGATATGCCTTCGCGAGACGATCTGCATACTTATTCTTTGGGGGTTCGGGTTCTGTTACTTCTGCTTCCAATTCAGGAGCCTCTTCTCCGGCTGGTTCCTCCGGTGCCACCTCAGTCGTTTCGGCAGGAGTTTCAGTTAGAGATTCCCCGGGTGTTTCAACGGGCATCTCAACCGGTGTTTCAACTTCTTTTTTTTCTTCTTCAGCCATAGCTATTTTTGTTAATAATACTGTTAATATTACGTAATAGTCAGGCTGCAAAATATGTATAATGTTGATAAACTTTGGGTTTAATAGCTTTGAAAAAGGGTTTATTAACCCTAAATTTACGGTCAAAAATACGTATTCATGGAAAGCAAACGTCAGTCAAGGGTAGAAGAAAGGCATGACGACATTATGAGAGAATACGATATTGTGATTAAAGAGCTTGGAAATATAGCTCCGTATGTATCAAGGTCATATATATATG
>DNOQ01000189.1 GCA_003501665.1 Bacteroidales bacterium
GAGGGGGAAGTAATGCAATCGGCTCTTTTTATCATTACCTTGATAACGAAAATGTTAAACTTATCGCTGTCGAGGCAGCGGGCCTCGGAACCGGAAGCGGGGAGACAGCTGCAACTATAGCAACGGGTTCTCCCGGCATTTTGCACGGCAGCAGAACAATGATCATGCAGAATGATGACGGACAGATAACGGAGCCATACTCCATCTCTGCAGGTCTAGATTACCCCGGGATAGGACCAATGCTGGCCTGGCTTGACAGATCCCACAGGGTCTTATTTGATTATGCAACCGACCAGGAAGCACTTGCCGCAGCGTTCCGGTTAACCCGCTTTGAAGGGATAATCCCGGCACTTGAACCTGCGCATGCTCTCGCCATCCTTGATAAGATAAGGTTCAGACCTGATGATGTGGTGGTAGTTACCCTTTCGGGTCGGGGCGACAAGGATATGACTGCATATATAAGATATATGGATGAAATGAACTTATAACCACATATCAGATTTTCTTAATAATCAATTAGAATGAACCGTATCGACAGAATGTTCAGGAATAAAAAGAAAAACATTCTTTCAATTTACTTCACTGCAGGTTATCCTGCACTGACCTCTACTGCAGGAATAATAAAAGATCTTTCCACGGCAGGGGTCGACATGATCGAAATAGGTATGCCTTTCTCAGATCCTCTGGCTGACGGACCGGTACTTCAGCAGAGCAATACTGCTGCCCTGCAAAACGGTATGAGTATCCGCCTGCTTTTCGGGCAGCTTGAGAATATCCGGAAAGAGGTGACAATTCCTCTGATTCTAATGGGATATTTAAATCCTGTTCTTAAATTCGGGATGGAAGAGTTCTGTCTCAAATGTGCCGAAACGGGAATTGATGGGGTCATTATTCCGGACCTTCCACCTGAGGTATGGACAGAACAGTTTAGACCGGTCTTTGAGAAATACAACCTGTATAATATATTACTTGTCTCGCCCCGTACAGATGATGACCGCATCAGGAAGCTTGACTCTCTGAGCAGTGGTTTTCTTTATATTGTCTCATCCTCATCAACAACAGGTATAAGAGAAGGCTTAACGCAAACAAAGATCGAATATCTGAAAAAGTTGCAGGGCATGGATCTTAAAAATCCTGGCCTGATCGGTTTCGGCATATCAGATGCAAATACTTTTTCCCTGGCCTGTAATTATTCACAGGGTGCAATAATAGGAAGCGCTTTCGTAAAAATGCTGGGTGAAAAATCATCAGAAAATCTCCCTGTCAGAGAGTTTATTAGTAGTGTCATTGGCTCTCCTTCTTTAAGTCTTGACATTAAATAACTTAGAAATTCATAAATCTGCTTTTAATTATCTTTAATTTCTATATAATATCGAATATGAAGCAATGTAAAATCGCAATCCTTGGTGGTGGTAATATTGGCACCTCACTGGCAAAGGGGCTGATCGCATCGAAGCAATTTACCTGCAGAGAAATATTGATCACTGAAAAACGGGAACCAAGAATAGCACACCTTAAAAGTCTCGGTTTCCGGGTTACCGATAACAACCCTGAGGCAGTAAGCCATGCTGAAATAATTGTGATGTCAGTTAAACCCCAGCAATTCAGGAACCTTGCTGATGAGATCAGGAATAATGTGACATCAGAACATTTAATCATTTCAACTATTACGGGTATTACCTGTATGTATATTGAATCGATTTTTGGTAAAGTTCCAATATTTCGTGTGATGCCAAATATTGCAGTTGAAATTTGCGAATCAATGACTTGTATTTCGTTTAGAAATACTGAATCCGACCATGAAGAAAGAGTTCTTTCTGTCTTTGATAAAATGGGGAAGACACTAATCATTCCCGAAGAAATGATGGAAGCCGCGACAGTAATCGGAGCTTGTGGTATTGCCTTTGCACTTCGGTTCATACGTGCCATGTCGCAGGGAGGTATTGAGATCGGTTTTGACTCAGAAATGTCACAGCTTATTACTGCTCAGACAGTTAAAGGTGCGACCTGTCTTATAACCGAAACCAGCAACCACCCCGAAAGGGAAATCGACAGAGTAACAACGCCTCAGGGCATAACGATTTCAGGATTAAATGAAATGGAACATCAGGGTATGAGTTCGGCTGTAATACGCGGATTGATCACCTCCTTTAACAAACTTGAAAATCTGGCCTCAAAGGCCCACAATTCTGCGCCCTGCGAAAAGTTGGGACATATCAAATGAAATAGCTATTGTTTGAAAAATGTTTCAGTATAGTTTCAGTAACTATTAAAATAAGAAAAGCGTAAACTGCCATATAATGGCAGAATATGCTTTTGTTTTTGTAGTCCCACCAGGAATCGAACCTGGATTTAAGGTTTAGGAAACCTCCGTTCTATCCATTGAACTATAGGACCAGATGGAGTGCAAAAATATTTCTTTTTTTGGTCAAAACAAAGAGTAGTGATAATTGCTGCCTATTAGAAAGGATTACTGAATGCTGATAAAACTTAAAAGGATTAACTCTAACCAGGGATCCCTGCCTGACTGCTGATGCAGTCAGACAGCCGGGGAACCTGGATCTGAGGTTCAGGGAACATCCGTTCAAAACATTGAGCTATATGGCCAGCTTAAATCGTATAACTATATCTCTTTTAAATACTTGTTAGATTACTTTTCATTACTGTTATGGGTTACATGAAAACAGAATCGAGCAATTTCTAATTAGGAGAAAGATAGAAGAGATGGGATAAATTGAGATGATGATAAATTCATGTAATAATTTGCTGTAAACAAAAATCAATTATCTTTG
>DNOQ01000414.1:0-3331 GCA_003501665.1 Bacteroidales bacterium
ATAAATCTCCAAATATAATAAAAGCAACATATTTCTGGTCAAAGGCATTGCATTATGACCGCTGTCCTGTTTTCTACTGTTAATTTTTAGTATATTGCTTTTGGTTAGACCAGGGTGTGAATGATAAATGAAAAGCTCATAAATCCCGGAAGTATTGTTGTTATCGGGGGATCTGAAGATCTTTTTAAACCCGGTGGCAAAATCCTTAAGAATATTATCGATGGAAATTATAATGGCAGGCTTTATGTCGTCAATCCCGGGCATGATCTTATTCAGGGCATCAGATCTTACCGCGATCTGACCGGTTTGCCCGATGTCGATCTGGCAATTCTTGCCATTCCGGCAAAATATTGTTTGCCGGTTGTTGAAATATTGTTGAAAGAAAAAAATACCAGGGCATTTATCATAATATCCGCGGGATTCAGTGAATCGGGCGAGGAGGGAAGAAAGCTTGAACGATCAATTGCTGACCTTATCACTGATGCCGGAGGTACACTCATCGGTCCGAATTGTATCGGTGTTATAAGCCGGGCATATAATGGTATTTTCACATCTCCTGTTCCGGGGTTGAGTAAACGGGGGTGTGATCTGGTTTCAGGTTCAGGTGCAACAGCTGTCTTTATTTTCGAATCAGCTATTCCCAAGGGTGTTAATTTTTCGAGTGTGTTTTCGGTTGGTAACAGTGCCCAGACAGGAGTGGAAGAGGTGCTCGAATACTGGGATAAAACTTTTGATCCCTCAGTCAGCTCCCGTATCAAGCTTATTTATGTTGAAGTGATACATGATCCTGACAAACTATTACATCATGCTTCGTCACTTATAAGGAAAGGCTGCAGGATAGCTGCAATTAAAGCCGGTACAAGTGAAGCGGGAATGAGGGCTGCATCATCACATACCGGAGCTCTTGCTTCATCTGATTCGGCTGTAGAGGCTCTTTTCAGGAAAGCAGGAATTGTAAGATGCGCGGGAAGAGAAGAACTGACGACAGTTGCTTCTGTATTCTTTCATAAACATCTGAAGGGAAGGAATATCGCTATAATAACTCATGCGGGAGGTCCGGCAGTGATGCTTACCGATGCACTCTCGGCGGGTGGAATGTTAATACCACAGATAACGGGAGAGCATCATAATAATCTGCTTTCAATGATGAATCCCGGTGCATCAGCCGGTAATCCAATCGATATGATAGCCACAGCTACCGGCGAACAGCTTGATAAGATAATTGACTACGTTGATCAGAAGATGCCTGAGATCGACGGAATGATAGTCATCTTTGGCAGTAACGGGTTGAACGATATGGCTGAGATATATGATCTTCTTCACAGAAAAATAGAAGAATGTAAAAAACCTCTGTTCCCGATATTACCCTCAGTATCAAGTTCCCGGGACGAACTAAGATATTTTCTTGGCAAAGGGCATGTAAATTTTCCCGATGAGGTTGTGCTGGGAAGGGCTCTTACTAAAATTTCCAATACACCTTTCCCCGCTGAAGAAAAAATATTTCTGAAGGATATAGATGTACCACTGATACGCAAAATAATAGAAAAAGCGCCTTCAGGATATCTCGATCCCCTCACCATACATGAAGTGCTGCGTGCTGCAAATATTCCTCTTGTAAAAGAAGCCGTTATCAGAACCGGAAAAGAGCTGTCATCAATTGCGGAAAAGGCCGGATTCCCTCTGGTACTGAAGGTAGTCGGCCCTGTCCACAAATCAGATGTGGGAGGAGTAACTCTGAATATTAAATCTCTTACACATCTCGAAGCCGAGTTCCGAAGGATGATGAAGATCAGGGGGGTAAAAGCAGTTCTGGTTCAGCAGATGATGGCAGGCGCCGAACTATTCATAGGTGCAAAATATGAACCGAAATTCGGTCACGTTATTCTTTGCGGACTTGGCGGTATATTTGTTGAGGTACTCGGTGATGTTTCATCGGGACTTGCACCGCTTACTTTTGATGAGGCAAAATCAATGATCCGGAGTCTCAGGGGTTACAGGATAATTCGCGGTACAAGAGGCAAGCCAGGTGTCAATGAACTTAAATTTACCGAAATAATTGTCAGGTTATCAAGTCTTCTGAGATTTGCCACGGAGATCAAGGAACTGGACCTTAATCCACTGATCGGCAGCCCTGAAGCAATAACTGTTGTGGATGCAAGGATCAGAATTGAAAAATAATTTAACAGATAATGAATCTGATGATATTACAAACAGATATAGTTAAACAGATATAATTATTAAATTCGGACTTTTTTAATCACTTTTTCATACAAAGGATATGATTATTGAACAGTTGTCAGTATTTCTCGAAAATAAATCGGGCCGGCTCACTGAAGTTCTTGAAGCACTTGGTCGGGAACATATCAGGATCACTGCTCTTACAGTTGCCGATACAACTGAATTCGGGATACTCAGACTTATTGTTTCTGATCCCGAAAAGGCAAAAAACATACTTAAGCAGCAAATGTTTACCGTTAATATTACAGGGGTGATCTCGGTAATAGTTCCCGATGAGGCAAAATCTTATGCCAAAGTGCTTAAAATTCTTTCCGATATTGATATAAGTGTTGAATATACCTATGCATTTACCACCGGCAACAAGTCGGTGATCATATTGCGATGCAGCAATAATGAAAAGGCTATCAGTGCTCTTAAGGATAATGAGATGGACCTTCTTCGTGCAAATGATCTTTATAAAATCTAAACTTAATAATCAAAAATCAGGTAATTTTTTGGTGGATATGGAAATATGGAACAGGCATTTTGAGTGTATGGAGCGTGATGATCTCAGGCAGATTCAGAATGAAAGGCTGAGGGAGACAGTGGAGAGAATTTATTTCAATGTGCCATATTACCGTCACAGGATGCAGGCTTTGGGATTGGGCCCCGAAGCTGTGAACTCACTGGATGATCTCACAAAATTACCCTTTACAACAAAAGATGATCTCAGGGATAATTATCCTTTTGGTTTGTTCGCGGTACCCATGAGTGAGATCGTCCGGCTCCATGCATCTTCAGGAACAACCGGCAAGTCCACCGTTGTGGGTTATACCCGCAATGATATCGCCACCTGGTCGGAAGTGATGGCCAGAACACTTACCTGTGCAGGGGCAAACCGGGATGACTTTATTCAGATAGCTTATGGATACGGCCTGTTTACAGGAGGACTTGGCCTTCATTACGGAGGGGAAAAAATAGGCGCCTCAGTGATTCCGGTTTCTGGTGGTAATACTACCCGGCAGTTGCAGCTTATGCGCGACCTCGGGACTACAGTTCTTGCATGCACTCCTTCCTATGCCCTCTATCTTGCTGAAGCTATCCAGGAAAGCGG
>DNOQ01000414.1:3349-4365 GCA_003501665.1 Bacteroidales bacterium
GACCATTTTTATCCCGAAATAATTGATCCGGTATCTCTTGAAGTCCTGCCCGAAGGCTCAGTGGGAGAACTTGTCTTTACAACAATAACAAAGCAGGGCCTTCCTCTGATACGATACCGTACCCGTGACCTTACAAGACTCAGGTATGGGAAATGCGATTGCGGAAGGACATTTGTCAGGATGGATAAATGCCTGGGCCGAAGCGATGATATGCTTATTATAAGGGGGGTTAATCTGTTCCCGTCGCAGATTGAAACTGTTCTCCTCGAAATGAGAGAAATAAAACCACATTACCATATTATTGTAGACCGGGTCAATAACCTTGATACCCTTGAGCTTCAGGTCGAGGTCGATGAGGAATTCTTCCAGGATAAGATAAGCCAGCTCCAGTTACTCCGCGAGAAGTTACAGAGTAATCTTGAGAGTGCTACGGGTCTGACAATCAAGGTAACACTGGTAGAGCCGAAAACGATTGAAAGGAGCGAAGGAAAAGCAAAACGGGTGACTGACAGGCGAAAATTCTGAAATATCATTATGGACAACATACCGATTTCATCTGAACTGATAACAAGACTGGCACATGATAACGGGATACCCTCAGTGGGAACGGCATCCATTCGGGAAATTTCATTTCTGGCCGATCTGGTTGAAAAACATACAGGTATCACATTCGTCAGGCTTGAAATGGGTGTCCCCGGCCTGCCCGCACCCTCAGTAGCAGTTGATGCTGAAATAGAAGCGCTCCGCCGTGGTGTAGCATCAGTATACCCCCGGATCTCCGGCATAAATGCCCTTAAACAAGAGTCCTCCCGTTTCATTAAACTGTTCCTCAACATTGATATCGACCCTGAAGGATGCATCCCGACTGTCGGCTCAATGATGGGTGGAATGCTAAGTTTCCTCGTGGCTAATCGTAACGATCATACAAAAGAAGGAACTCTTTTTCTTGATCCGGGTTTCCCCGTTCATAAACAACAGGTTAAAATGCTCGGACATAATTACTATTCTTTCGATAT
>DNOQ01000414.1:4449-15384 GCA_003501665.1 Bacteroidales bacterium
TGCCGCCGTTCCAGCCTACGGTGGCAAACTATACCGATAACTATATTCTTCTTATATCAAGTTCAAAGATATTCAGCTATGCAGGTCAGCGGATCGGTTTGATGGCAATTTCCGATAAACTTTACAACAGATCATATCCCGATCTGTTAAGATATTATAATACTGACAAATTTGGTCATTCGGTCGTTTTTGGCGCCCTTTACGGTATTACTGCCGGAGTAGCCCATTCCGTTCAGTATGGTCTTGCAGCACTTCTTAAAGCTGTGAATGAAGGTATCTATAATTATCGTGATGATGTTATAGATTATGAGGGGAAGGCTGCCGACATGAAGAAATTCTTCGTATCAGGCGGATTTAAGATTGTATATGATACTGATCTGGACGTTCCGATTGCTGACGGATTTTATTTCACAGTGAGTTACCCGGGAATGACAGGCAGGGAACTGCTTCAGGAACTGCTGAGATATGGAATAAGTACGATTTCTCTCGATATAACCGGTAGTGAAAGAACAGAAGGCCTGAGGGTTTGTGTTTCAATGGTACCCAGGGATATCTTTCCCGAACTGCAACAACGTCTTAAGACATTCAATGAAAACCATCCTGTAAATAAGAACTAATTACATTGTTATGGCAAAAATAAAAGGAAGTATTGTTATAAATATTGACAGGTGCAAGGGATGTGAGATCTGTATGGTTTCATGTCCCACCGGTACTATTGCAATGGCAAAGGAGGTAAATCACAAGGGATATTTTTATGCTTACCCTGCAAACCCTGATCTGTGCATAGGATGTGCAAACTGTGCAGTAGTATGTCCCGATGGTGTTATAACTGTTTATAAAACAAAAATATAGCTTTTTCATGGAAAGGGAATTAAGACTGATGAAAGGCAATGAAGCGGTTGCTGAAGCAGCAATACGTGCAGGTGCTGACGGATATTTCGGTTATCCGATCACTCCGCAGAGTGAGATACTGGAATATCTTATGGAAGCAAATCCGTATCAGACCACAGGGATGGTGGTTCTGCAGGCTGAAAGCGAAGTTGCTGCAATAAACATGGTTTATGGCGGTGCAGCCTGCGGAAAAAAAGTTTTGACAACATCTTCGTCACCCGGAATAAGCCTGATGCAGGAAGGGATCTCCTATATTGCAGGTGCTGAACTGCCCTGCCTCGTCGTAAATGTAGTAAGAGGCGGTCCCGGGCTCGGGACAATCCAGCCGGCTCAGTCGGACTATTTCCAGGCAGTTAAGGGAGGTGGACACGGCGATTATCACCTGATTGTTCTTGCACCGTCTTCAGTTCAGGAAATGGCCGATTTTGTCGGACTGGGTTTTGATCTTGCTTTCAAATACCGGAACCCGGTGATGATACTTTCAGACGGTGCAATCGGACAGATGATGGAAAAGGTATGGCTCAGTCCATACAGGGAAAGATCCAAAACTGTTCCGGACTGGGCTACTACCGGTAAGCTCCCTTCAAGACAGAGAAACATAATTACTTCGCTCGAGCTCAATCCGGAAAGGCAGGAAGAATTTAACCGTAAACTCATAAATAAATATAATGAAATAAAGGAAAAAGAAGTGAGATATGAGGAGTTTCAGTGCGAAGATGCAGAATATCTCTTTGTTGCTTATGGTACCAGTGCAAGGGTATGCCAGAAATCCGTACAGATTGCCCGGAATGAAGGTCTGAAGGCCGGTCTTCTGAGACCGGTTACACTGTTTCCTTTCCCTTCAGAAAGGATCGGCACTCTTTCCGGAAGGGCGAAAATAATCCTTTCAGTGGAAATGAGCTCCGGACAGATGCTAGAAGATGTACTTCTGTCTGTCAACGGTGAAGTACCGGTATATCATTTTGGAAGGATGGGCGGTATTGTGACCACACCCGAAGAGGTAGTGGATTTTCTGAAATTAAAAATTATGGGAGGTTGAAAAATGGCTGAAACTACAGGTATAAAAGATTATATCAAACCGGAAAATCTGGTTTATAAAAAAACCGGAATAATGACAGATAATATCCTTCATTACTGTCCGGGATGCGGTCATAGTACAATGCACAGAATTATTGCCGAAATAATTGATGAAGAAGGTCTTCAATCGGAAGCCATTGGGGTATCACCGGTCGGCTGTTCCGTATTTCTTTATCATTATATTGATATCGACTGGCAGGAAGCAGCACATGGCCGGGCACCGGCACTTGCAACAGCAATCAAGAGACTGTGTCCCGATAAATTTGTTTTTACATATCAGGGCGATGGGGACCTTGCTGCAATAGGGACATCCGAAACAATTCATTCCTGCAACAGGGGAGAGAATTTCCTTATTGTATTTATTAACAACGGCATTTACGGAATGACAGGGGGACAAATGGCTCCGACCACACTTCCGGGAATGAAATCAACTACATCACCGTATGGCAGGGATACCCGGCAAATGGGATTTCCGCTGAAGATAACCGATATCGTTGCAACACTTCCGGGTACATATTATGTCACACGTCAGAGTGTTCATACACCTGCCAATGTCAGAAAGACCAAACGGGCTTTAAGAAAAGCGGTTCAGTATCAGAAGCTCAACAAGGGAACCTGTTTTGTGGAAATAGTTTCAAATTGTCCTTCGGGATGGAGAATGACTCCTGTTGAGGCTAACAAATGGCTTGAAGAAAATATGCTGCCATATTACCCACTTGGTGATCTTAAAACGCCTTCAGAAGAAACATCTCAGAAAACAAATAATCCTGAATAATATGACAGAAGAAATAATCATAGCAGGATTCGGAGGACAGGGAGTTCTGTCGATGGGTAAAATTATGGCCTATTCGGGTGTTATGCAGGATATGGAAGTAAGCTGGATGCCGTCATACGGTCCGGAAATGAGAGGAGGAACTGCAAATGTGACAGTTATTTTAAGCAGCGAGAGAATCAGCTCTCCTATAATAAGGCAGTTCGATACAGCTATTATTCTTAACCAGCAATCGCTCGACAAGTTTGAAAATTCCTTAAAGCCCGGCGGAATGCTTATTTACGACGGTAATGGCATCTCCCGTCATCCTGAAAGGAGGGACATAAACGTTTACCGTGTTGATGCGACGGAAGAAGCCGGCAGGATGAAAAGCCCCCGTACTTTTAACATGATTGTACTGGGTGCTTACCTGAAAATAAAGCCATTGATAAAGATTGAGAATGTTATCGAAGGTTTGAAAAAATCCTTACCGGAGAGATATCATAATCTTATTCCCTTGAACGAGAAGGCACTGAATAGAGGGATGGAGATAATTACACGGATCAGTCTATAATGTTGCGCAGAGTACAGAGACACCGCTCACCCCTCACCGCTCACCCCTCACCGCTCATCGCTCATCGCTCACCGCTCACCACCACCGCTCCTAATCCTTAGCTATTTCTCGTAATAATGCATTTCCTGAATATATTTCCAGACCGGTGCGGGAAGATAATATGACATATCTTTCCTTTTTTTCACTCCGTTGCGGATAAATGTGCCTGATATATCCATCAGCGGTGCTTTAACACGATGTACGACAGCTTTTGAAAGTATAGAATCGAGCAGGGGGGAGGCCGGCCGTTTTGTCCCCGGCCGGGGATAAACATAAAGCTCATATTTTTTCACGAGTTCCGTGGCATTTTTCCATTTGTGAAGAGTATAGAGATTATCTTCACCCATGACCAGACAGAAATTATGCCTCGGGTACTTTTCATTAAGATAGGCAAGTGTGTTTATGGTATAGGAAGGTACCGGAAGCCTGAATTCTATGTCGGATGCCCTCATTTTCTCATTTTTGCCGATCCCGAGGTTCACCATATGAAGTCGCTGATAATCATCAAGCAGTGAATTTTTATTTTTCAACGGATTCTGGGGAGTGACTACAAACCAGATCTCATCCATATCAGTAAATTCAGTCATATAACCTGCAATGACTATATGTCCTATATGAACAGGATTGAAGGATCCAAAATAAAGACCTATTTTGCCCATCTCATTTCAATGAAACTTTTAACTATTTCATATGTTTCTTTTTCAGCCAGTTCGAGCCTGGTATTAATTACTATGTGATCAAACATGTCAGCCAGTTTCATCTCTTCCTTTGCTTTTGCAATTCTAATTCTGATCTTTGACGGACTGTCTGTCCCTCTCAGGCGAAGCCTTCTTTCAAGCTCATTTTCTGATGGCGGCATCAGAAATATCGACATAGCTTTATTGCCGAACAGGTTCTTAAGATTTATCCCGCCTCTTACGTCAACATCGAAAAGAACATTGTTACCTTTATTGATAATTCTGTCAATCTCCTCTCTGAGTGTTCCGTAGAGCTGGTCTTTATAAACTTCCTGCCATTCGATAAAATCACCCTCAGCGATTCTTTTTCTGAACTCCTCAACGCTTATAAAATAGTATTCTTTCCCGTTGGTTTCATCTCCTCTTGGCTTCCTGGTTGTTGCCGATATTGAGAATTCAAGGTTGAGGTCTTTGCTCATAAGATAATTTACAATCGTGGATTTTCCTGCGCCTGAAGGTGCCGAGATTATTATCAGTTTGCCACTCATAACACATTAAGGGTTTGTTCTTTGATCTTTTCCAGGTCATCTTTCATCATCACGACCAGTTTCTGAATTGAGGCATCGTTTGCCTTGGAGCCGATCGTATTGATTTCTCTCCCGATCTCCTGTGCTATAAAGCTTAATATTTTACCGTTAGGCGGGGTAGAGGAGATCTTTTCAATGAAATAATCACAGTGATTCCTAAGTCTGACCTTCTCCTCGTTAAAATCGAGTTTTTCAAGGTAAAAAATAAGCTCCTGCTCAAATCTGTTCTCATCAATATTTTCTTTTCCGTAATTTTCAGTCAGCAGGTTATTAAGTTTTTCCCTTATCCTTGTAATTCTTTCAGCCTCATGGATCTTTATCTCATCAAGAAATGAGGTTATTCTCTGAATACATTCCCTGAGGTCGGACTCCAGCGATTTTCCTTCCACTGACCTGTAATTATCCAGTTGTTCAATCGATTCATTAAGTTTTCCGAGAATAAGATTCCACTCTTCCTCAGGCAGTTCGGGTTTTTCAGTTTTAAGTGCATCGGGAAATTTTAATATTGTCGATAATAATTCACAATCAGGTACAATAGCAAGTTCATCAGCTATCTCCTTTATCTGGTTATAATAATTTTTTACAACAGCCTTGTTAATGGAAGGCACAACTTCACTTTCCAACGCGTCGAACGAGATATTGAGATCTATTTTCCCTCTGTCAAGTTTACGGCTGATAATGTTGCGGATCTCAGATTCTTTTTCCCTGTACAGCCAGGGCAATCTTACATTCAGATCGAACTGTTTTGAATTGAGGGATTTTATTTCGATTACAATTTTTTTCTGCGGAATTTCGGCTACGGCTTTTCCATAACCGGTCATTGATTTTATCATTTCAGACAGGATTGATAATAATTTGTAAAATTACATAAAAGGAATTAATGAACCGGTACCTTAACGAAATCAGACACTTTCCAGTTCGAGTGTGAAGTAACGGAGGAACGGTTCTTCTTTTTTGATCCGGAATCCTTTATTTATGGTTCCTTTCCTGTTAAATACATTTTTAACCACAGCTGCAACGTATCCCATGTGGTTGTCGGAATATACCCTGCGCGGAATTGCCAGCCGGACAAATTCATTTACGGGGTATCTGTTTTCCCTTGTCAGGGGATTCCGGTCGGCCATAAGTGCTCCGACCTCACTTGTTCTGACACCTCCCTCGATATAGATTTCACTGACCAGCACCTGGGCGGGGAATTCTTCTTTCGGGACCATAGGCAGGAAGCGTTCCGCGTCAATATAGATGGCATGTCCGCCAAACGGTTCCGCAACCGGGATTCCATATTCCTTGAGTTTAGAACCGAGAAAAGAGATCTGACTCATCCTCGATCTGAGATATTCCGGATCTGTTCCTTCATATAGTCCCTGTGCCAGGGCATTCATATCACGTCCCGGGATGCCTCCGTTTGTCGCAAATCCTTCATAAACGGTATTGAATCTGACAGCTTTGCGGTAAAGCTCTTCATCACGGAAAGCTGTAAATCCGCCGGTGTTCATGATTGAGTCTTCTCTGGCACTCATTGTCATACCGTCTGCGTATGAAAACATTTCAAGCAGTATCTCCCTAATACTTTTTTCAGCATAACCTGATTCCCTTGTCTTGATGAACCATGCATTTTCCGCAAACCTTGCCGAATTGAGGAAAAATTTTACTCTGTATTTATCTGCCAGACCACGTACAGCCCTCAGATTCTCCATGCTTACAGGCTGACCACCGGCTGAATTGTTGGTTACTGTTATTATTATGCAGGATATTTTTTCATCAGGATTGTTTCTGAGTATATCCTCAAGCCTTGTGTGGTCAATATTACCCTTAAAAGGAAACCAGGAATAAAGATCATTGGCTTCTTTTACTGTACAGTCGACAGGAATGGCTTTTCTGAATTCAAGAAGTCCCCTTGTTGTATCAAAAAGTGAATTACCGGGGACAATATCACCCTCCTTTATCATTACCGAGAACAGGATATTGTCAGCAGCCGGGCCCTGATGTGCCGGAAATACCCATTCAAAACCTGTCAGTTCGGTGATTACCTTTTTAAGATTATAAAATGATGATGATCCGGCAAAACTTTCATCTCCTTTCATCAGGGCCGACCATTGCCTGTCACTCATTGCACCACAACCCGTATCGGTCAGAAGATCTATTGTTACCTGTTCAGATGTCAGATTATAAACGTTGAATGATGCGTCTTTTATCCATTTCTCCCTCTCTTCCCTGGAACTTGTGTAAACAGGTTCCGTCATCTTTATCTTGTAAGGTTCAAATAATGGTAATTTCATAGATACTTCCTTAATACGGACAATAAATAATTTAACCGTAGGGATAAAAAATAACCCCGTGCAGCAGCTATTGGATTTTATTTAAATGAGGAATTCCCTTATAAAATATAACCGGCTAAATTACCGTTTTAGTTTAATATACAAAACAGCAATATTCAGTTATGGCAAAGGTCCATCTTCTAAAGATCAACTGAAAGGTAAAATTATAAATATTTTATGATATATTCAACCGTTCAAAAAATAAGAAATTAAACCATAATGAATCTGAAAATTTTGAAATATCTTTTATTTTTTATTTTAACAACAATCACCTTTCCGGGTATATCGCAGGATATTTCCGTCTCTGACTCTCTCAGAAGCTTGATTGTTGATTCACTTAAGAAAGCTGGAGTAATATTCAACGAGAAGAGAGAGAAACCGGAAATAGTACTTTCAACGGATGAGGCCATAAAATTTTTACAGCAAAGGACATTGCCGCAATACTGGAAAGACCTTGATGACCCGTTGAGGAGAGCAATCCGGCACCTGGTTTTCAATGCATCCAATCCTCCTTATGATTCGACAGAGTTATTCATTAAACAGTATCCTTTTGATTCAATCGATGTATCATGGGATAAGTTTTACAGATGGGAACCGGTTGAGCTGAAGATCCCTGTTATCTCTCATCCTTTGTTTCCCATACCTGTTGATACAACTCAGTTGTCTGATTCCGTTTATAAGAAGATTCCCTCCGACACAACAGCAATCTTTGATATAAGATTACCTGAATCGCTGCCACCCACTATGCCCAGAACAGGATTAAAAGATTCGGTTATTCTGGTGGTTGCAGATACTCTTAAGGAGGTGACATCAGACTATAAATATTTTCCGTTCACCTATTATAGCGCTCCATATCAGAGTGATTCAATCAGGGCTGCAGTGGACTTGCTTATTAATTTTATTCAGGTCCGCGATTCAAGTATAATTTATTTTACGGGACTCGGGGATGTGGTTACACCTGTCTGGCTCAATTCACGATCGGGTATGATGCACAGATACTGGCTCAGGACCGACATGAATGATTCTGTTACAGTCTGGATCGGATCCAACGACAGGAACACAATAGGACTTTATCTCGAAAACGGGATAAGTTTCGCCAGACCGGTCAGGCAGGGATATCATTCTGATGTGAGGATCGAAATTCAGGAAATAGATAAGTCGAAATTACTGGCAGTAAAGAAGATAATTACAAAACCGCAGCGCTGGAAATATCGTACCGAAGCTTCATTCGCCCTGACCCAGGCTTCACTTACCAACTGGGTCAAAGGCGGAGAAAGCAATGTATCAACATCATTCGACATAACAGGATATGCTGATTATACAAATAAACCATACAATATTACATCCGGTAATTTTGCGAGGATCAAATACGGACTTATTGCATCGGGGCCTAAAGATGTCCGTAAGAACCTTGATCTTCTTGAAACAAATTCGAAAATAAATCATAAAGCATTCGGAAAATTTGATTTCAGCGGTATAATGCTCTTTAAGACCCAAGTCGCCAAAGGATATAATTATCCCAACGATTCTGTGGTGGTTTCAAAATTCATGAATCCCGGAATTTTAACACTTGGGTTCGGACTTGATTATAAGCCGGATAAAAACACTTCCATAAACTTTTCACCACTTTCATATAAGGGGACATTTGTTCCTGATACTGCTTTAATTGATCAGACCAAATACGGTATAGCCGCTGACAGAAGGTCAAAAAATGAACCGGGAATTAGTTTTTTGATAAGTAATGTATACAGACCAAACACATCAATTTCCATTACAAACAGATTACAGCTCTTTACCAATTATATCAACAAACCCCAGAATATAGATATTGACTGGGAAATGATTGTAACCGCAAAGATTAACTGGTTCACCGATGTCAGGTTAAATACACACCTGATTTTTGATGATGATACCAAAACTCCGTCCTATGACAAGGATAAAAATCCGATCAAAGGTCCGGACGGGAAGATAAAGAAAACTGCAAGGGTCCAATTCAGGGAATTACTCGGATTCTCGTTTATATTCAGATTCTAGAGGGATTTCTGATAGATCCTCCATTTCTTGATGATCGTGCCACCGACTCTTTCACATTCACCTCGCATGGTACGGTTGGTTTCAAGGACAAGGTGGACATCGATGGAATCCATCTTATTTTTAATTGCTGATTCTATGATCTTTACTACCATAAGTACATCAATTCCCTGACCCCTGTATTCCTTTTTTATGCCGCCAAGCATCATCATCAGCTTTTTCGATTCTTTTGAGGCTTTTAATACTTTAAGAAATCCGAAGGGGAATAATTTGCCTTTTGCTGCCTTAATACCCGGACTTATATCCGGAATACCGACGGCAAAACCTACTAGTTTATTTTCTAGTTCGATCACCTTTACATATTTCGGGTCAATGATGGTAAGATATCTGTTAGCCAGATGCATCTTCTCCTTATCTTCAAGCGGAACAAAACCGTATATTTCAATGAAAGTCTCATTCATGAGCTCCAGCACAGGAATAATATATGGCTTTATCTGCTTCTTTGTTTCAAACTCAATTATCTTATACTGACTGTTCCTTGTCAGCCTTGAAAAGGCTCTCTCATATACAGTGGGAAGTTTTTCAGGGATCTTAATGAAATAGTTAACGAGGTCGACTTTCTTTTCATAACCTTCCCTCTCCAGCATCACAGGCATATAGGGGTAGTTTGTGGAACTTACAATAAATGAAGGATATTCAAATCCTTCGATCTGGAACCCCTGGGGATCTTTATCGGAGAAACCCAGCGGGCCGATAATTTTTTCCATTCCCAGATTACGGGCCCATTCCTCAGCAACTGAAATAAGTGCATGAAATACTTCCTGATCCTCAAAACATTCCATAAAACAAAACCGGCCGTGATTTTCATTATGTATCTCATTATACCGCCTGTTTATAATACCCATTATCCTTCCGGCCGGATTTTTTCCACGGTAAGCTATCCAGAGTCCTGTATCGCAATATTCAAATGATTTATTCCTTCTCCTGTCATATAATTCCCATTCATCCATATAAATGGGCGGTAGCCATTCCGGATCATTCTTATGAACTTTTGAAGGCAGATAAATAAACTCCCGCAGGTCCTTTTTTGTAATAACCTCTTTAACAAGTACATCACCCATGTTATATCTGTTTAGGTTACCGGTTAAAATTTAAACAAGTATATGAAAAAATCTGATTAATCCACTCAGGTTGCAGGTTGCGGTTGTCAGGAAAATATCAGATCGAGTATTACAAAGACTGCAAACAGGATAGATGCAACTCCGTTTGTGGTGCCGAAGGCAATGTTAATCCTGCTTAGGTCATCATGTTTTACTATCAGATGCTGATAAACAAGTAATGAAATGAATATTATTGCTCCAATCAGGAACAGAAAGCCTCCTTTTCCTGTCACACCCGCTATTACAACCAGTATTGTGGTTAACAGATGAACGATGCCTGAAATTGAAATGGCTCTTTTTATCCCTGCGGCAGCAGGTATCGAAAAGAGATTGTGTTCCTTGTCAAATGAATCATCCATCAGTGCATAAATAATGTCAAATCCGCTAACCCATGTTAAAACAACAAAAGAGTAGAGTAACGGAAGAATCGCAAACTGACCCGTTACGGAAATATATGCGCCGATTGGTGCAAGGCTCAGACCAAGTCCAAGAATAAAATGACAAAGTGCAGTATATCTTTTGGTCAGACTGTATCCGAGTATTACCAGAAGAGCAACGGGAGAGAGAAAAAGGGTGAGTCTGTTTATAAAAGCAGTCGTGGTAATGAACAGGGCACTATTAATAATAACAAAGAGAGCTGCAGATCCCGACTTGATCTTCCCCGATGGTATTTCCCTGTTCTTTGTCCGCGGATTGAGTGTATCAAAACGCTGGTCGGCAATCCTGTTGAAGCTCATGGCAGCATTTCGGGCAAAGACCATGCAGAGAATTATTAAAAGAAGCAGCCTGAGGCTGAATTGCTCATTTCCCCGGGTAACTGCAAGAGTGAA
>DNOQ01000484.1:0-1316 GCA_003501665.1 Bacteroidales bacterium
GTATATTGCATCATTGTTAAATATTAAATAAATCAATTATGAGTCAAATAGTTAATGTGCATGCGCGTGAAATTCTGGATTCCCGTGGTAATCCTACAATTGAGGTTGAAGTTACTACAGCCAGCGGATATTTTGGCCGTGCTGCAGTTCCGTCGGGTGCATCGACCGGTGAAAATGAAGCTCTTGAGCTGCGCGATGGAGATAAAGCCAGATATCTTGGAAAAGGAGTGCTTAAGGCTGTTCATAATGTGAATAATGTCATCGCCGAAGAGCTAAATGGTATGGAAGTAACCGATCAGTCCGGTATCGATAAGAAAATGATTGATCTTGATGGTACAAAGACGAAAAGCAATCTCGGGGCGAATGCAATTCTGGGAGTTTCCCTTGCAGTTGCCAGGGCTGCTGCCCAGCTTCACGGACTTCCCCTTTACCGCTATATCGGGGGCACAAATGCAGTTGTTCTGCCTGTTCCCATGATGAATATTATTAACGGAGGATCTCATTCAGATGCACCCATAGCTTTCCAGGAGTTCATGATCAGACCTGTAGGCGCACCATCTTTCAAGGAGGGACTTCGTATGGGAGCTGAGGTTTTCCATTCGCTGAAAAAAGTCCTGAAAGAACGCGGATTGAGCACTGCAGTCGGTGATGAAGGCGGTTTTGCCCCAAACCTGAATGGTACTGAAGATGCTCTTGATACTATAATTAAAGCAATTACAGCGGCCGGATATAAACCCGGTGTGGATGTTACAATAGCTCTTGATCCTGCAGCTTCCGAATTTTATGTTGACCGTATTTATGATTACACAAAATTTGAAGGACCAAAAGGAGCGAAAAGAACTTCCGAAGAGCAGGTTGATTATTTTGAACAACTGATAAGTAAATATCCTATTGATTCAATTGAGGACGGTATGGCAGAGAGCGACTGGGACGGATGGAAGCTTCTTACCGACAGGATTGGCAGTAAATGCCAGGTTGTGGGTGATGATGTTTTCGTAACCAATATTGAATATCTTAAGAAAGGTATTCAGATGGGCTGTGCCAACTCAATTCTTATCAAACTTAATCAGATCGGAACACTGACCGAAACCCTTATGACAATTGAAATGGCTCACAGGGCCGGATATACAACCGTTACATCACACCGTTCGGGTGAAACTGAGGATTCGACAATAGCTGATGTTGCTGTTGCAACAAATTCAGGACAGATCAAGACCGGTTCCTGCAGCCGTACTGACAGGATGGCAAAATACAACCAGTTGCTCAGGATTGAGGAAATGCTCGGCGATCTGGCTGTTTACGGGTATAAGAAGTAG
>DNOQ01000484.1:1333-19126 GCA_003501665.1 Bacteroidales bacterium
AATTTTAATGTATCAGTGCGATTTTTGGATTATATTTACACTATCGGATGAGCGATAAAAGGCTGCTCAAAAGATGTGGAGCCGGTTTAGGTTTCTTAACTGAAGCAAAATCCGGATCGGTCAGACCTCCGGGTCTGCACATCAGGAGAGCCGGGGTCTGAGCGAAAGGACCAAAAGTCCCGGATGTCTCAGCAGGTCGCTGAAAATCGGTAACGTTCTTTCAAAAACCGGGTCACAGGGCTTCAGGAAAACGAAGGGCTTCGGTCACAAGCAACCTGAAACCGGCGCCATTTCCTTCGGGAACTGACTACGGAGCCTGAATGACACACCGTCCCGGAAAATCCTTCCGAAAGGAGGGAACAAAAGGACAGCCGGATGGTTCTGCCATAAAAAGCAGAACCGTAAAGCCATGGGTTACAAACACAGATCGTAAGACCTGTTATGTAACCGGCCATAATAACAGTAATCCGACGCCGTAAGCAGCTTCGGCAGCAAACGACGAATGGGAACTACTCCACGTGAATAGTTCCCATTATTGTTTTATACCACCGTCCTTGCGAGGAGCGCAGCGACGAAGCAACCCGCCCCGCACCCTGCAATTTACCGTACAACCACCGTCCTTGCGAGGAGCGCAGCGACGAAGCAACCCGTTCCGATTAATTCATATTTCTCGTATCTTTGCCAATTATCCGATATCTATGCCCCTCTCAGGTCTCACAGGTTTTATCTCTTCCCTCGAAAAAGCAAATGAACTCCTCAGGATCAGGGAATTCGTTGATCCTCTTCTGGAGATTACGGAAATAACAGACCGTATTACCAAATCTGGTGGCAAAGCTCTTCTTTTTGAAAATAATGGTACCCGTTTTCCTGTTCTTATAAATGCTTTCGGTTCTGAAAAACGGATGGCTATGGCACTTGGTCGGAACCATCCTGAAGAAATTGCTGAAGAAATTACAGAGCTCTTCAATGAACTGACCGGGAGAAAAGGAAGTTTATTTGAAAAGATCCGTTCATTACCACGATTGTTAAAGATATCAGGATATTTTCCTGCGGTTTCACGAGGCAGGGGAGAATGTCAGCAGATAATTCACAGGGATCCCGATCTGAATATTTTACCGGTCCTGAAATGCTGGCCCCACGATGGCGGACGTTTTATAACCCTGCCAGTTGTTCATACAGTAAATCCTGTTACCCGAAAAACAAATGCAGGCATGTACAGGATGCAGATACTTGATAATAAACGTACCGCGATGCACTGGCAGAGACATAAGACAGGAGCTTCTCATTTTGAGGAGTGGAAAAAAACCGGGAGAAAAATGCCAGTAACCGTAACTCTGGGAGGAGATCCGGTATATACTTATTCTGCTACTGCCCCTCTGCCTGAAAATGTCGATGAATATATTCTGGCCGGTTTTCTGAGAAAGAAAAAGGTAAAACTCGTAAAATGTCTTACAAATGAATTAGCGGTACCTTCCGATGCCGATATAGTCATTGAGGGCTATGTTGATCCCTCTGAGGCTCCGGTACTGGAAGGTCCCTTTGGCGACCATACGGGATTCTATTCACTTGCTGACTGGTATCCCGCTTTTCATATTACCTGTATCACACACAGGAAGGATGCTGTATATCCTGCGACGATAGTCGGTATCCCTCCTCAGGAGGATGCCTGGCTTACCAGGGCAACCGAAAAAATTTTTCTTGCCCCGCTCAGGCTTGCTCTCCAGCCCGAGACAGAAGATTTTCATATGCCTGATGCCGGAGTTGCACATAACCTTGTAATTGTAAAGATCAGGAAAACATATCCCGGACAGGGTAAAAAGGTTATCAGTGCCCTCTTTGGTGCAGGACAGATGATGTTTACAAAATATCTTGTTGTGGTCAGCGGAGATGTTGATATAAGGAACTACAGGGAATTACTGAGACATGTAATCATAAATACCGGTTTCCGTAAAGACTTTATGTTTGCAGGGGGGCCACTTGATGTACTTGATCATGCAGCTGATACAAGTTCAACGGGAGGTAAGCTGGGAATAGATGCCACCATTAAGTTCAAGGAGGAATCGTCAGAAAGCCATTCCCCGGAGCCATTCCCTGAAGATAAATTAATGGAGCTGCAGGAGAGGTATAAGGATACAATTTCTTCCGTAAATCTCCTTGCCGGATACCCGGTTATAGCGGCTGGCATTAAACAGTATGCCGATCCGGCTGCCGTTGAGAAAGCAAAGAATATCTTTTCGGATCCCGGTATCAGAAATAGTTGCAGTCTTGTACTTATCTCAGACGATACGGTGGATATTTCGGACTGGTTTATGGTCGTATGGCAGGTACTGGGGAACACTGATCCCGGTCGCGATCTTTTCTTTCTCTCCGATAATACACTTTTTATTGATGGTACGATAAAAGCTTTCAGTCAGGGTGGTTTTACCCGTATATGGCCGAACATTGTCTGTTCAGGAGAAGATACCATAAAAGCTGTCGATATGAAATGGAAATCACTCGGGATAGGTCCTGTGATACCTTCACCTTCGCTAAAGAACCGGAAAATGGTTCATGGCGAAAATGCAGAAATCAGAATTGCCGGGAAGTAATCAGATGTATTTTCTGATCTTTTCTATCAGTACCGATGGTTGAAAAGGTTTGCTTATATAGTCATCTATTCCTGCCGAAATACACTTCTCCTTATCACCCAGCATTGCATTTGCAGTTATAGCTACGATCGGGATATGTGAATCAGTACCGGCTTCGAGAGCCCTGATCCTTTCTGCAGCTATCAGGCCGCTCATTACAGGCATCTGGATATCCATCAGTATGATATCATAATTGGAAGCACTTATTTTATCGAGCGCTTCCATCCCGTTGGATGCGGTATCTATACTGTTTACCAGTGGCTTAAGTGTAAGCATGGTAATCTTCTGGTTAATAAGGTTATCCTCTACAAGAAGGATATTAACATCCTTGAGCTCACGGAATACTTTGTGCCTCTTTTCCACCTCCGGACTATCAGGAGGCACAATCTTAAGCCTCCGTTCGGTTACTGCCATTGTAAACGGAAGGCTTATATTGAGAACGGAATAATCCTGCCCGAGTTCCTGGCTGAAAAGACCTCTTCTGTTTGTAATAAGCCTGGCTGCAAGGCTGTGCTGCAATTCTTTTTCGTTAATAAGAGCAATATTATTATCAGTTCTGATCCTCAATCCAACAAAAACCTCGCTTCCTGTCTCCCGGATCTTTTTAACATCTATCACGACTTTTACGGATTTCCCCGAATCCTGGTTTTCAATATTATTGAAAATGTCGAGCAGGATCTGTTTCAGAATTATGGGATCGCCGGAACAATCAAAATCAAAATATTCTTTCTTGTTAAGGGTGAAATCTATTCTCGATTTATCCTTCAGGCTATATAGTTCAATTGTATTCTGTATAGTTGATAAAAGATTGAACCTTATATGTTTTCTTGTCTCAAAGCTCAGACTTTGTGCCGACTGCATGGTCAGTTCGTTCACTGATGTGACCATATTCTTTGTGGATGCCACAAATGTTTCGAGGAGGTCTTTTTCCTTCTGGCTGAGACCTGATTGTAAAAGCATATCTGTTATGATAACCAGGTTATTCAGAGGTTCCCGTATTTTATGGCTGAAGTCATTAATAACTGTATCCTTTCTTTCATTTGCTGATGAAACATCTTTGACAAGGTTCCTTATTGAGTACAATAATTTCGTAACCTGTGTTGAGAGAAACAAGCCTATAATTGCGGGAATTATTATAAGGATGCCTGCGATCAGTTTAAGATTAAACAGAATCATCAATACAGCCAGTATCAGCAGGGATATGGCGGTATAGAAAAAAGTCTCTATTCTTTTTCTGTGATTTTCATAAAATTCCTCGGGCTGGTGGTCTGAATCCACATTAGGGTTTGCCCCTGTTTCTTTTAGCATAACTACCGGGTATTGACAAAACACAAAATCCTTTTATCGACATCATCGCAAATTTAATGAAAATATATGATAAATATACATTTCATTAAATTTCCGGGCTTTCATGTAATTCATTAAATTTGCAAATGCGGTACGATATTTGCACAAAACAAATTAATGACTACAGTGATGAAGAAATTGTTCGGAAAATTTGCTTTAGTTGCTTTATTTCTTTCTGTAATACACGTCCTTCCCGCAACAGGGCAAGGCCGGGAAGATATGGCTAAGTACACTTCTGATTTCAGGTTCAGGGATGGGATTTACGTTAATTTTGATCAGGTAAAGACGAACAGACCGATTCCTAAAGCTAAAATTCTGACATCGGTCGATTATAATGATAAAGATTTTTTCAGGGAGCTTCTGAAATCGGATAAAATCTATTTTTATGATAATATGGGTATAAGGCAGGAAGTTGCCAAAAACGATATCTGGGGTTATGCCCGTAACGGTGTGTTATATATACAGGTTCAGGGTAACTATAACAGGATCACCTTTGTAGGCAGTATCAGTCATTTTGTCGCCGATATCATGACTTACGACCCGAGGTATTCCGGCTATCCTTATGGTTACGGATATTATGACCCATATTATTATTCACCATATTATTATTCGCCTTACAGTTATTACGGTAATTACTATTCACCTTACGGATCATATTATTCTCCATATTCAAGGAACATGGCACGGAGTGAGATCAAACAGTTTATTGTGGATTTCGATACAGGGAAAGTCCTGGACTTTGATATGGAAAATACCGAACTGCTTCTAATGAAGGATGCACAATTATATGAGGAATATGTCAGGCTTCCCAGGAAGAAAAAGAAAGAGCTGATGTTTGTGTATATCCGTAAGTTCAATGAAAAAAATCCTCTCTATTTGCCTGTTAATTAATAATAAAAAATGAAGAAAATCATTCCTGCACTGCCTCTGGTATTTATTTCTGTATTACTCGGAGGCCAGGCGCCTTTCCCGGGCAGAAATGAAATAAAGCAATTTACATCATCCAAAACATGTGTCGTCCTTGAAGATGATGATTTTTCTTTTTTCAATTCATTTATAAAAAAAGCAATGAAAGCTTACTGGACATTAACTCCTTATGAGTTCATCGATCATGATGAGTTCAGCCGGAGGAGAAATAAACCGGACTATTCTTTTATAATGCTTACCGAAACGACTGTGGACAGGGATAAATCGAATTCGGCATTTAATTTTTTGAATCTTGTTCAGGGGAAAAATGTCAGGAACATAAATGACATGCCTGAAATATGTGCTTTACCATTGTCATGTGCAAGCGAAGACGATCTTGATTACGGATATAAGCTTGGTGCATTTTTATTGTTCATGCAGAAACATGCCATGCTGATAATTGAAGATCCGACAAAAACGGGAAGGAGATATCTCAGATTCTATAATGAAAATATCCCGCAGCTTGTCGGCAGGAAAATCCTTGCCAGGCAGGAAGACCTTTCACGGACTGTAGGAGACATAGACAAGATCAGAGCCATTTATTCGGGAGAGTTTGAGATCGTGACCGAAGAAGAAATTGTAAAAGCAATTGAAACAAAAACTCCCGGAACTGTTGTTCTTCATAAAGTAGCTCCTGCAGGTGATGTAAGTGAGGGGTATTGTTTCAAAATGCTGATCGGGACAGATGATGCCACTATGTATTATTATAATTCACATGCCATAGATCAAATGAATCCTAACGGATTGCTTCCTGCCGATCTGAAGCGTCTGGCGAGATTTAACTGATGCATCATAGAATAAAAACTGCCGTCTTTGCAATAAACAATCAATCCAATGGAAGAGGTCAGAATTTTACCGGAATCTGAAAGGAACTGGGCTATGCTTTGTCACCTTTCATCCTTTGCAGGTTATTTTTTCCCGTTTGGGGGAATTATCGGTCCGCTTGTCTGTTGGTTATCGAAAAAAGATGAATCAAGATGGGTTGATGAGAATGGAAAAACCTCGCTGAATTTTCAGTTATCGATATTACTGTATATGGTCCTCGCAATACCTCTTTGTTTTATTATTATCGGCATTTTCATCATTGCATTCCTTTCCATACTTGAGGTAATCTGTGTAATCATTGCATCTGTCAAAGCTTCAAAAGGGGAGAGATACCGGTATCCGTTATCAATACCTTTCATTCAGTAACAAAAGATTTTCTTACTTTTGTCTTTTGTCTTTTATCTTTTGTCTTTTGTCTTACATGTCAAAACCTTCCATTCCTAAAGGAACCCGTGATTTCACGACCGGTGAGATGATTAAGCGGGATTTTATTTTTGATACAGTCAAATCGGTATTCAGATTATATGGTTACCGGCCTGTTGAAACTCCGGCCATGGAAAATCTTACAACTCTGCTGGGGAAATATGGCGATGAGGCTGACAGGCTTATTTTCCGGATTCTTAACTCCGGTGATTTTCTTTCAGGAACAACCGATGATGATTTGCTGCAGCGTGACACAGGTAAACTGTCATCTCAGCTTTGTGAAAAGGCACTGAGATATGATCTTACGGTTCCTTTTGCCAGGTTTGTTGTACAGCACAGGAATGAGATCGTCTTTCCTTTCAAACGATACCAGATCCAGCCTGTATGGAGAGCCGACAGACCCCAGAAAGGCAGATACCGCGAATTTTTCCAGTGCGATGTTGATGTGATAGGAAGTGATTCATTACTGAATGAATACGAACTTATCAGGATTATTGACGATGTTTTTGCAGAGCTTAAGATCAATGTGATAATTAAGATCAACAACCGGAAAATTCTTTCAGGGATCGCTGAATATATTGGTGAGGGCGGGAGGATAACGGATATTACAGTTGCAATCGATAAACTTGATAAGATCGGTATTGATGCCGTTAATTCGGAACTCAGGGAAAAAGGGATCTCAGAGGAAGCTGTTGAAAAGTTACAGCCGGTGATAAGGCTCACGGGCAATACAGAAGAAAAGACAGAAGTGCTTGAGAGGCTTCTCGAAGAGTCGGCCTCCGGATTAAATGGTCTTTCGGAACTGAAAACCTTATTTTCATACATGAGTAACTCTTCCATAAGAGGGAAGGTTGAATTTGATCTTACCCTGGCACGGGGACTCAATTATTATACCGGAGCCATCATAGAGGTAAAAGCGGCAGATGTGGCCATCGGCAGTATTTGCGGCGGTGGCCGGTACGATAACCTTACAGGTGTTTTTGGACTTGAAGGAGTTTCAGGCGTGGGGGTCTCATTCGGCGCCGACAGGATCTATGATGTAATGACCCAACTGAGTTTGTTTCAACAGACAGGCGCTTCATCCACTGAAGTCCTGGTCCTGAATTTCGGTCCCCGCGAAAATAATTATGCTCTCAATATTGCTGAACGACTCAGGAGTTCCGGAATAAGGTCAGAATTCTATCCTGACCCGGTAAAACTTAAAAAACAGATGTCGTATGCAGCTTCAGGAAATATACCATATATAATAATCGCCGGAGAGGATGAGATCAGGAACACTGAATTTACACTCAAGGTAATGGCTTCCGGAGAACAGAAGAGAATAAAACTAGTCGACCTTGAATCTGTAATTATGTCAACAATCAGGATCATTTAACCATATTTTCCGATGGCTCTTCATTGCGGAATCATAGGAGTTGCGAATGTTGGCAAAACAACAATATTCAATTGTATATCCGATACCAGGGTCGCAACAGGTGCGTTTGGTTCAGGAGCCTCAAAGACTAATCTGGGTGTTGTGAAGGTTCCCGACCAGAGACTGTATGAACTGGAAAAATTTCAGGTTACAAATAAAATAGTTCATACAACAGTTGAAATTGCAGATATACCCGGATTGGCAAAAGGTTCAACAAAAGGCGATGGTGCAGGAAATAAATTTCTTGGTGATATAAGAAACGCTGATGCGCTTATTCATGTCCTCAGATGTTTTGACAGTGAATTGCTTCCCCATATTGAAGGATCAGTCGATCCTGTACGTGATATTGAAACCATAAACCTCGAATTGCAGGTTAAGGATCATGAGTCGGTGGAAAAGAAGACAGATCGTCTGAAACGTGGCGCCAAAGCAGGAGATAAAGATGCAATGCACGGTATTGAAGTGCTTGAACGTTATAAAGGGCATCTTGAAAATTTCAATATAGCCAGGACACTGCCGGTAAAAGATGAGGATAAGAAGTATGTTGATGATCTGTTCCTTCTGACAATGAAACCGGTTATGTATGTCTGCAATGTTGATGAGAATTCGGCTATTAACGGGAATCAGTATGTTGAAAGTGTGAAGGAGTTTTTAAAGGGACAGAATGCAGAGATACTCGTCATTGCAGGAGCCATTGAAGCTGAGATTGCCGAGCTGGAAAATGAAACTGACCGCAGAGAATTTCTTAATGATATAGGACTGGAGGAACCCGGCGTGGATAAACTTGTCAGGGCGGCTTTTAAACTTCTCGACCTGCAGACTTTCTTTACTGTCGGACCGAAAGAGATACGTGCATGGACAATTACAAGAGGAATGACGGCCTTACAGGCAGCCGGGGTGATCCACAGCGACATGGAAAGAGGATTTATCAGGGCTGAGGTAATGAAAAACAGGGATTTCATAACTCTTGGCTCGGAACATGCCTGCAGGGAAGCAGGGAAATTGTTTGTCGAAGGGAAAAACTATATTGTTGAGGATGGAGATATCCTGCATATAAGATTCAACGTCTGATTTACTGTATGGCAAAACGCCTGATATCCATATTGATACTTACCATATTCTACATTCTGAATTGTTACTCTCAGGTTGAGTCTTCTGATGACCTGTTAAGAAAAACTGTTGCCGGGGACGGCCAGGTAAGGATAACAATTCCTTTTCAGGGGAACAGGCAACTTAATGATCTGTCGCGGAATCTGTCGGTAAGCTCAGTGAAAAACAAAAAGATTGAAATTGTCCTGTCGCCCCTGACAGTAGAATGGTTTATTTCACAAAATATTAAATATGAGATCCTTAATAAACCTGATCCTGCTTCCTTTCTGACATCCGTAAGCAAGAATCAGTTAGCGGAGTGGGAGCGATACCCCACCTATACTGAGTATGACTCGATAATGCAAAGCTTCCCGGTCCTTTACCCTTCTATATGCGATATCGATACGATAGGGACAAGCATAAACGGCAGACTGGTACTTGTTTTGAAAATTTCAGATAATGTATCAGTTGACGAAGATGAGCCGGAAGTATTTTTTTCATCAACCATTCATGGCGATGAAACAGCAGGGTATATTCTGATGCTACGTCTTGCCGATTATCTGCTCAAAAATTACAATACGAACTACAGGATCCGGAACCTTGTTGACAATCTTGAGATATGGATCAATCCCCTTGCCAATCCTGATGGCACCTACAGGACCGGGAATACAATCACCTCGCCTGTAAGGTTTAATGCCAGCGGATATGATCTCAACCGTAATTTTCCAGATCCGGCAACACCCAACACTGTGAAGCAGAAGGAAACCCTCGATATGGTAAAATTTTTGCGAAAAAGGAGATTCGTTCTTTCAGCTAATTTCCATTCAGGTGCCGAAGTGGTAAACTTCCCCTGGGACAGTCGCTGGTGGCTCCATGCCGATGATGAATGGTTTTATAAAATAAGCAGAAAATATGCCGACACGGTTCATATATACTCTCCTGCCGGTTATATGACATTTCTCGATAATGGGGTCACTAACGGATACGACTGGTATTCCATTAACGGGGGAAGGCAGGATTTTATAACATGGGAGCTTCAGGGCCGTGAAGTTACAATCGAACTGCATGATGAATATGTTACACCGGAATCAAAGCTTGATGCAATGTGGCAATATAACTACCGGTCTTTGCTGGGTTACATTGAAAATGCATTATACGGGATCCGTGGAATTGTAAAAGACAGGGATACAGGTGATCCGGTTGCGGCTCGCATATTTGTCACCGGACATGATAAAGACAGTTCTCATGTTTATTCAGATTCATTTACAGGAAGTTTCACCAGAATGTTGTCTCCGGGCGAATGGAATTTAAAATTCTCAGCCAGAGGCTATCTTGATAAGGAGATTGAAAATATTGTTGCCGGTGAAGATGAATTAACACTTCTTACAGTGGAAATGGAGCCTTATTTAAATCCGGTTGATACGGCCGATACTCCGGGATTGATAATTTACCCCAATCCTTCGGAGGAGCAGATCACACTGGTATTGCCTGAGAGACAATTTGGCAAAGTGAATATAATGATATTTAACTCATTGGGGATTAAGATGGTTGATATTAACAAGAAGGCTGTTGAAGATATCCCGATAAGGATCGATATATCGGACCTTGAAGGAGGAGTATATATTCTCCAGGTGAGAAACAGTACTTCACGGATGACTGACAGGGCACTGTTTATGGTGGTAAGAAGGTAAAACAATTCCCCGGATCTTTACCGGCTCTTGGTACTCCGGGTAAAAAAGTTATTTTTGTGGATTCGGATTATAGATAAAAGCAGATAACATTAAAAAACTCTTGATTTGTTTTATGACTGGGAAATTGATGGTGAAGCGGATAGTGATTATTTGTCTGACATTTTTTATTGTGTTTAAGGCATCCGGCCAGGCTGCTTATCTGCCTCCGGAAAAACCAAAACTTATAGTGGCGATAATCGTTGAGCAGCTCAGGTATGATCAGCTTGAAAAATTCAGAAACAGGCTGGGAGAGAATGGTATAAGAAGGCTTCTGAATGAAGGCACCTATTTTCAGAATGCATCGTTTGAGTTTTTACTTACACAGTCGGGACCATGCCATGCCACAATATCAACAGGAGCGGAACCTTCTCAGCATGGCATTACATCCGACAACTGGTATTTTCCTCTCAGAAATGAGCTTATTCACTGTACAAAGGACATTTCGGTTGATCCGACAGGCGGAAGTTATGAGTCAGGGCTTCATTCACCTGCCAACCTGTACTCCTCCACTTTCACTGATGAGCTTAAAATGGCCACCAATAAAAAAGCAAAAGTATTTGCTGTGGGATTAAATGAGACCCCTGTTATTTTATCAGCCGGCCATTCGGCTGATGGAGCCTTCTGGTATGATAAAAATACAGGTACATGGATGTCGAGTACTTATTATATCAGGAAATTGCCCGCGTGGGTAAATGATTTCAATGCAATGAATTATCCTGTCGGACTTCTCAATAATCAGTGGAACCTCTTAAAACCTGTTTCAGAGTATTCGGATTGTATGCCTGATACAAATATTTATGAGATGGGTTTTAAATCGGTTAATTATTTTCCGTATGATCTGAAGAAGTTAAGTTCAGCCGGACGAAGTGTTTCGGATCGTGATCTGTCTCTCTTACGTGAGACCCCTTTTGGGAACACTCTGACAACTGATTTTGCAATCAAACTGATAGAGGAGGAAAAGCTGGGTGCCGATGACATTCCGGATTTTCTTGCAGTCTGTTATGCTTCAACTGATTATATCGGACACCGATTCGGTCCTTCATCACGGGAGATGGCAGATGCAATTTACCGGCTCGACAGGGATATTGAGAAGCTAATGAAACATCTGAATGATAAACTGGGTAAAAGAAATATTCTTATATATTTCACCTCAGCTCATGGTGTTGCTGAAATCCCGGCAATACTTGAAGCCAGCCGCATCCCGGCCGGTTATTTCAGGCAGAATCAGGCTTTGCAGCTTCTCAGAAGTTATATGAATGCAGTTTATGGTGAAGGCGACTGGATAAGAGGATTTATCGGGAAGCAGATTTATCTCAACAGGACCCTGATTGAGGATGCTAAGATTCCTCTGGAAGAGGTACAGAAAAAGGTTGCAAGGTTCATTGTTCAGTTTACCGGCGTTGCATCGGCCTATCCGTATTCGGCTTTCGAATCGAATGATTTCGGTAACGGCACAATGAGAAAAACCATAAACAATTTCAGCCCTCAGCGATCAGGAGATGTCATTGTCACTCTTAGTCCGGGCTGGGTTGAGAAGCATGATGAAAATGTGACTGATCATTCATCACCCTATGAATATGATTCACATGTTCCTCTTATATGGTATGGCTGGGCAATAAACAGGCAGACAGTTACCCGTAAAGTCAATATGGCTGATATAGCTGTAACTCTTTCATCCCTCTGCAAAGTTCCTTTTCCGAATGCCAGTACAGGCGCACCAATGTATGAACTATTCAGATAAAAGTCTTATCTTATCGCGGGCTGAACAGGCATCAGCAAGAAGGGCAGGATTCTTTTCACAGCCATTCCCGAGTACGATCAGATTTGCACCGGCTTTATAGATAATCTCGACATCATTTCTGGTTTGTATTCCGCCTCCGACTGCAAGAGGCACGGAAATATTTTCCCTTACAGCATTTATAAGAGAGACCGGCACTGTGCTTAAAGCTCCGCTGCCTGCTTCAAGATAAATCATATTGAGCCCCAGCATTTCACCGGCCATGGCTGTTGCTACTGCAATATCCGGTTTATCACCCGGAATTGCTTCTGTCTGACTTATATATTCAACCGATGTCCTGGGTCCGCAGCTGATAAGTATGTATCCGACCGAAATCAGTTTATCCCGCAGGTTTTTCAGATATGGTGCAGCTATTACATGATTCCCTATGAGTAATTCGGGATTTCTCCCTGAAATAAGGGAAAGGAGAAGTATCTTATCTGCTTCGCGGCTTAGCTGAAGAAGATTTCCGGGGAACAATATGACAGGTATTCTGCACGATTCCTTTATTAAATGGATCAGATTGTCTACACTGTTGAAAGTGATACTGCCTCCTGCCATGATGAAATCGACCCTGCATCGGGTTGCCACATCGAGAATATCAGGAAGTTCATTCTCATTGATTTTATCGGGATCGAGGAGCAGCGACAGGCTGATCTTCCCCGGGAAGGTTATTGTTCCCATAATTCTTTTTTGTCCACACTATAGCATAATTATTATATCTGGAATAACAGAGATCAAAGGATTCGTCAATTCTTTTTGTCCGGACTTTCCCTTTAATTTCTCCTGATTCCTTCACTTCAAACGGCATAATTGTTATATTATTCCTGAAACTTATGCCCTCCTTATCGCATATCTTATAAAGCGACTCTTTGGCACACCAGTGAATATAAAGATGATATTTTCTGGTTTCCGGGTTTTTTGTCACCTTTTCCCGTCTGTTGAGGAATTTGAAAGCTATTGAGCCGATATTTGCACTCATATATTCAAGATCGATTCCGACTTTTTCATCTTTGCTGCATAGTATTGCAGTCAGATTATGGGAATGGGTTATGCTGATGAATCTTGATCCGTCCTTAAGGAAAGGTTTGTTGTTCTTGTTGTATACAATCCTTGCGTCTTTCCCCAGCAGTTCTGCGAGCAATGCTCTCACACTCAGGAATTCAAGCCGTCGCGATGTACTTTTAAACACCCGGTATTTCTTCCTGTCCTCACCATCCATCTCCACCATTCCCAGAAGGGTTTTAATATCCTCTTCAATCTTCCAGACGCCCAGTATGGTGGATTCGTTAAGATAATGTTTTGTAATACAGCCCATCAGCAAGCTTCGGGTTATTTGTCCTTCCATTCAAGGGTTTCGATCAGATGAATGATGTCCTCCCTGAAAAATCTGATTACCGGTGCAAGTGAATCTGAATTTGGTCCGGATGAAAAATAAAGAGATCCTCTCAGATAATGTCTTATACTGTCGGTCACAAAAAACTGAACCGCGGTTGCAGTATTACCTTTCAGATCATAAAAGATACCGTATATTTTCCTCTCCGGATAGCCTATTATCTGTTCATTAATTGCATCGGCTTTTATTATGTGATTTTTTACATTTATTTTATATGTCTGTTCCATCAATTCTTCAAGATCATTATTGATGTCGATATATGTCAGATATATTTTGGCTCTGTATTGCGGGAAGGTTATATTGAACCATCCGGGCCCGGTATAGCTGTCCGGCTCAAATGACAGATTCCCGTAAGAAGGGTATTCGAATGATAGGGGGAGCTTATTGATTCTTGCCAGAGTATCATTTAAGGAAATATAATTGTGTTCAGGCAGATCGATCCTGAAATAACCCTTTGGTTTCGGTACTGCTATTTCCCTGCAACCACAGGCAATAACGAAAAAAATAATGACTTGCAGCAGGTCATTCTTCAGGTTTATCATCGTATGAGTTGATTTCAAGTCTTACTTCCTTGATTCGTCTTTTGTCGGCTGATTGAATGGTGAATATGAAATTTCTATATCTGATGGTCTGATCCTGTTCCGGTATTTCCCCCGTAATTTCAAGGATAAGTCCTGCCAGAGTTTCAGCTTCCCCTCTGATATGTTCAAAAGGATCAGTGTTGAGGTTCAGTATCTTAATAATTTCGTTGAGTAATATTCTCCCTTCAAATACAAATGTTTTCTCATCAATCTTCCTGCAGGGTACTTCAACCTCATCGCTTTCGTCAATAATTTCCCCTACAATCTCTTCAAGGATATCCTCGAGAGTCACTATTCCGGAGGTGCCGCCATATTCATCAATAACAACAGCCATATGGAATTTCTTTACCTGGAACTCTTTCAGAAGGTCGTTTATCCTTTTTGACTCCGGTACGAAATATGGTTCCCGCAGGAGTGTCTGCCATTCAAAGTTCAGGGGATTACTCATGTACGGAAGAATATCTTTCGCGTAAATTATTCCCTTTATATTGTCGAATGTATCCGCGTAGGCCGGTATTCTTGAGAATCCCGAATTGATTATCACCTGTATCAGCTGTTCGAATCCTGCCCGTATGTCGATTGCAGTAACATTTATCCGGGGGCACATTATTGTGCTAACACTTGTGTGTCCGAATTTTACTATTCCTTCAAGGATTTTATCATCTTCATTAAAGTCATCCGTTGCCTGTTCAAATACACCAGAGATATCTTCGCGGATGATGCCTGGCCAAATATTACCGGTGCGTCTCTTCTGATCGGGAGATGATAATGCAGGTAATGAAATTAATGGCATAAGTATTTTTTCAAGAAGTGACAGAGAAGCGGCCATGAACAATGCCACTGATTGATTCATCGTGGTTGTAAGCAATCTCGGGAATATGTAACTGAATAAAAGGATAAGAAGTAGTATTATTATACCATAAATAAGGTAACATAAGAATCTGCAGTCACTTATATCGATTATCAGTGTCACTGTATAGATTGCAAGAACTGTAATTATTACATTGAGAATGATGGTGCTTGCATTTATGGTTCCCTGTATTTTATCCGGATTATTGCATAATCTCAGCATAGTAGCAGCGCTTCTTTTTTTGCTGGTTTTAAGCCTCTCGATAAATCCGTTGGTGAGTTGAGCGTAACCCGACCGGGCAGCTGACAGCAGAGTGGAAAGGATCAGGAGAGATACAAGAATGATAAATCCCGTTATCATTTTACCATCGGCAAAATGCGGGAAACTCCCTGTAGCGGGAAGGAGAAAGAAAAACGCGTATCCGGGTTCCAAATGGATCACTTTTAATAATACAATCTAAAAAGGCAGGTCATCTTCATTCCGGCCTTCAACGGGGTCAGAGAAGGGAGTATCACCGGGAGTCTGATAAGGTACATCCGGTTCATTGAATTCTGAAGTTTCTGCCTTTCTGTCGGTTACATCATTTCTGGCTTCCTGTGGAGCCTGCCAGGTTCCCTGTTGTTTCTTTTCCAGGACAAGCATTGTATCTGCAAGAATTTCAGTTATATACTTGTTATTCCCGTCTTTGTCGACATAGGAACGGGTTTTGATTTTTCCAACAATATAGAGTTGTGAGCCTTTTTTCACTGTTTTTTCAGCAACTTCGGCAAGTGCGCGCCACAGGACAATATTATGCCATTCTGTTGAAGTAATTGTTTCACCCTGCTGATTGGTATAGGTTTCACTTGTTGCCAGAGGGAAAGATGCTTTTACCACACCCTTGTCAAAATATCTTACCACAGGATCCTTTCCGACATTTCCCACTAATATTACTTTATTGATTGACATGTAGTTAAGTAGTTAATATATTATAAAGCACAGGATTGTAAATTTAAGAAAAAAACCGCTTATAGCAAGCTGCTGCAGATTTATTGGAAATAATCCACAAAATCAGTATATTATATTGGTAAAAATAGTATCTTCATCCTGAATGATTTTTTGTCAGGGGTTCCGTGTAGAATTAAGAGATTTTTCTATTTCATTGGAATTAAGGCACTAATAAAAATCTTTCAGAAAAAATTATTATTTAACTCTTTGGCTTTAAATAAATAATATTTTTATATTTGCAGGGTTGAAAAATCGAATACTCAAAATAATTTGTTGAATTAAAACATCACGTAAAATGACTAAAGCAGACATTGTTAATGAAATTGCCAAGAACACTGGTATTGAAAAGGTAACTGTACAGAAATCAGTCGAAGCCTTAATGGAGACTATTAAGCACTCAATGGTAAATGGTAATAATGTATATCTTAGGGGTTTCGGTAGCTTCATTGTTAAGAAGAGAGCCAAGAAGACAGCCAGGAATATTTCGAAAAATACCACTATCATTATTCCTGCACACAATATCCCGGCTTTCAAACCGGCCAAATCATTTATTACCAAAGTTAAATCGCACGTTAAGAAATAATTCCCTGTATGCCTAGCGGTAAAAAAAGAAAGAGACATAAGATGGCCACTCACAAGCGTAAGAAACGTTTGAGGAAGAACAGACATAAGAAGAAGTAGAAGATCGCTGAGTGGCATATGACTAAATATAATAAACCTAAAGGTCCGATGATCTTTAGGTTTGTTGTATATGGATGTGGGTAAGTGAAGGTGAAAAAATAGTTCTGATTTTAAGTGGGAAATAAGGATCTGATCATTGATGTAAGTGGTTCCGAGGTCTCGATAGCATTACTGGAAGATAAGCAGCTTACAGAATTAGACAAGGAAAAACGGATTGCCGGTTTTTCAGTGGGAAATATATATCTGGGTAAGGTAAAAAAGATCATGCCCGGATTGAATGCCGCTTTCATAAATGTAGGGTATGAACGTGATGCATTTCTTCATTATCTGGATCTTGGAGCTCAGTTCAGAACCCAGCATAAATATTATACTTCCGCGCTTCAGCGACAGGGTCGGCCCGGTCCGGTTCATAAATTCAAACTGGACCCTGATATCGATAAAGATGGTAAAATAACCGATGTCCTGACTGTCGGGCAAACCGTTATTGTCCAGATTACAAAGGAACCGATCTCAACAAAAGGCCCGAGACTCTCTTCTGAAATATCCATTGCAGGGAGAAATCTGGTACTTATTCCTTTCTCCGATAAGGTTTCAATATCATCAAAGATTGAAAATCCCGAGGAAAAGAACCGCCTTAAGACTCTCCTTCAGAGTATTAAACCAAAAAATTTCGGGATCATTGTAAGAACTGTCGCTGAAGGGAAAAAGGTTGCCGTCCTCGATGCTGAATTAAGGGAACTCGTCAGAAAATGGGAATCTGCTTTCATCCCGCTGAAAAAGGAAACAAAAACACCGAAACTATTTATCGGTGAGATGAACAGGGCCACGACAATTCTCAGGGATATTCTCAATGTGACCTTCACCAGTATTCATGTAAACGACCCGTTAATTGCAGAGGAAATACGGAAATACATCAGAGAGATTGCCCCGGAAAAGGTCCGGATTGTAAAACTATATCAGGGAAGCCTCCCGATATTTGATCATTTCGGAGTCAATAAACAAATAAAGGCTCTTTTCGGAAAGACGGTCTCCTTCAAACATGGTGCATATCTGATCATTGAACATACCGAAGCTCTTCATGTTATTGATGTTAACAGCGG
>DNOQ01000068.1:0-27184 GCA_003501665.1 Bacteroidales bacterium
ATATCACGGGAATCGGACAAAGCGCTTGTCACTCAATCCATCGAGACCATAACCACTGAACTGTGTCTGCCCGTTGAACTGATGCACGGACATGTGATTGATCTCATTGAAAAAAATGTCGATTATATATTCCTTCCTTTTATTGTCAATGCAAAATTCCGGGGATACGAAAAGACATTTAATTGCAACTGCCCCTGGGTACAGACATATCCCTTTATGGTAAAAGCTGCTTTGAAAGGCAAGATTGATGAGTCAAAGCTGCTGATGCCCACACTTCACTTCAGGTTCTTCGAAAGCGCTCTGGTAAAAGAGATGACGGCATATTTCAACCAGAAATTCGGGATCAGCAAAAAGCATATAAGGGAAGCAGTTTATTATGCCGATAATATACAGACACTTTTTGAAAAACGTCTTATTGATTATGGCAAAAATGTGTTGAACAATATTCCGGAAAACTGCAGACCGGTTATCCTGCTTGGGAGACCATATAACAGTACCGACCCTCATCTCAGCCTGGCTCTTGTTGATAAACTCATAACCCAGAATGTGATGCCAATACCTATGGATATGCTTGATCTTGCCACAAATAATATCTTTAAGAATTACAGGAATATGTACTGGCCAAATGGTCAGAAGATAATTGCTGCTGCTCAGCATGTGGCAAATACAGATGGTCTGTATGCTGTTTACCTGAGTAATTTCAGGTGCGGACCCGACTCATTCATCTGGCACTACGTTACCGAGGAACTGAAAGGAAAACCATTCCTGCATCTTGAAGTAGATGAACATTCTGCCGATGCCGGAATGGTCACACGTATAGAAGCTTTTCTTGATAGCCTGAAGGGATCCGAACAGAATGAAAAGAAAGAAGTTGAAATTTTCAGACCAAGACCAAGCCCTTCTTCACCGCCTAAAAACAGAATACTCTATTTTCCGTATATGAATGACGGGGCTTATATGATTGCCGCGGCAACACGAAGTATAGGTGTCCCTTCGGAAGTACTTCCGAAGCAGACTGAGGAAGATCTTTCACTGGGACGTAAATATACTTCATCGAAAGAGTGTTTCCCAATGATCTGTGTTACCGGAAGTTTTGTAAAGAAATTACAGGAACCGGGTGCAGATTCCTCTAAAATGAGTTTTTTCATGCCCGATCATAACGGACCCTGCAGATTCGGACAATATAACCATTTCCACAGGATCCTTTTTGACAGGCTTGGCTATAAAAATGCTGAAATAATTACCCCGTCAAATGATACTTCCTATGAAGATATTGCCGGTGAACATGGACAAAAATTCAGAATAAATGCATGGAAAGGTTTCATAGTTGCTGATTACCTGAGAAAAATTTACAGAGAAACAAGACCTTATGAGCTAAATAAGTGTGATTCGGACAGGCTATATGAAAAATCGCTTAAGAGGCTGGAGATCTGTATTGAAAAGGGTAGCAAAGGACTGCACAAAGTATTGACGGAGATAGCAGGAGAATTCCTTGCCATTCCGGTGAACAAGAGTATTCGCAGGCCTGTGGTGGCAATTATCGGTGAAATTTATATGCGCGATAATGCCGGCTGTAATGGCAACATTGCAAACCGCCTTGAAGATCTGGGTCTGGAGGTGGTAATCGGCCCGTTCTCAGAATGGATATATTATTCCACACACCGGTTCACCCGCGACAGTAAATGGAAAAGAGATACAAAAGGGATCATCAAATCCAGGATCCAGGGATTAGGACAGGATGTGATAGCCAATTCGTTACTGAAGGGCATCAAGAAATTCACCGATCATGAAAAGGATGTATCACTCCATGATATGCTTAATCTGTGCAATACTTACGTCAACGAGTATTACGACGGTGACCCGCCGATAGCAATGGGAACATCCGTTGCTCTCACAAAGAGAGGGGTTTCGGGAATGGCGGCAATATTGCCTTTTACCTGTATGCCCGGAACACTTATTGCAGCAGTTAGCGATTCATTCAGAAAGGATCACAATAATATCCCGTTCATTAATATTGCCTACGACGGACAGGATACTGTTTCACTCGATACCAGACTACAGGCTTTTGCGTTCCAGGTAAAGGAGTATGCAAGATCGATGGTCGGTGTGGTAGAGGTGTAAAATTGTCGTGCGGTTGTGCGGTCGTGCAGTCGTGCGGTCGTGCAGTCGATTGGTCGATATAGAATCAGCTATTCAGATGTGCCTCTGCGCCCCTGCGTCTCTGCGCCTCTGTGCCTTTGCGCCCCTGCGCCCCTGCGCCCCTCACCCAACCTTAAACCCCATTCCCTTCAGCATCATCCTGGTATTCCTGGTACCACCCTTTACAATAACTGTATAAGCCGGAAATTCCCTGCGCAGCGGATAATCGCCTCTCTGTTTTTCAAACTCCGCGGGTGATTGTCTCAGCCTGAAGCTGTCATCATCAATGTTGTATGTATGCAGAACTGCCTCTTTCATCACCTCCTCATCGGTTTTCCCCTTGCAATCGAGAAGGATTACAGGTACCGCCGGATCAGGAACAGTATCGGGATACCAGTTATTGAGCGGAATATTGAAAAATTTACATAATGAATTGATTATCATTGATGTACCATTAGCTTTACCATCGGCTGAATAGCCTGCGATATGAGGAGTTGAGAGGAATGCCTTCTCCATCAGTTCAAGGTCGATATCCGGTTCGTTTTCCCATACATCAACCACTGTACCCATCAGTTTTCCCGAATCGACTGCATTCTTAAGAGCCGTTGTATCCATCACCTCGCCTCTCGAAGAGTTTATGAACCATGTTCCTCTTCTCATCATTCCAAAACACTTCTCATCGAAAAGATGATGGGTCTTATCCTCTCCAGTCATATTCAGGGGAACATGAGCCGTAACTATATCCGATTCGATAAGAAGCTGATCAAGGGTAACAAAGCCATTACTGCCTTCTTTTCTCACCCTGGGTGGATCGTTTAACAGGACATTCATTTCGAGGATACGGGCAAGCTTTTCTATCTTTGAACCGACATTACCGACACCCACGATCCCGATGGTTTTGTTTTTCAGCTTGTATTTGAATTTTCCTGATATTCTCAGAAGAGCAGATGCGATATATTGCTGAACCGACGACGAATTGCATCCCGGGGCGTTTGTCCAGGTAATGCCATTCTTCCTGCAAAATTCCGTATCGATATGATCATATCCAATAGTTGCGGTACCGATGAATTTTACACCGGTGCCCTTCAGCAGGGCTGCATTACATTTAGTCCTTGTTCTGGTAATAAGTCCAACAGCATCCTTTAACACTTTGTTATTAATCTGTTTATCGGGCAGATAAATTACTTCAGAAAATGGTTCAAGAACTCCTTTAAGGAATGGGATCTTATCGTCTGCGACTATCTTCATAAAGTTATATTATCACCGGTGAAGGTAATAATTTTATAGAAGCTTCACGTCTTTCCCTTCGTATTGTTTCATTACATCAGTCGGCCAGATGCTCGACTGTACCTCGCCGATATGAAGCTTTTTAAGAAGGAACATGCATAACCTTGACTGACCTATACCTCCACCGATACTCAGCGGAAGCTGATCATTGAGAAGAAGCTTATGGAACAACAGGTTCTTTCTGTCCTGACAATTTGTTGTTTCGAGCTGATATTCCATCGATTTCCTGTCGACCCTTATACCCATTGATGAGATCTCGAATGCAGCATCTATGGCAGGATTCCAGAATATTATATCCCCGTTCAGGCCGTAAAAACCATCATCATTCAGGGTGCTCCAGTCGTCGTAATCGGGTGCTCTTCCGTCATGTGGCTCTCCGTTGCTGAGCCTGTTGCCGATGCCGATGATGAATATTGCACCATGTCTTTTCGCGGCTTCCTTCTCCCTCTCTTTGGGAGAAAGGCCGGGGTACTGCCTTAGCAATTCCTCTGAATGGATGAATGTTATAGCATGGGGTAGCTGTGGTGTGACCCATGGATACTTCTCCGAAAGTTCTTTCTCAATATTCCTGATCGTATTGTAGATTGTTACAACAGTGGATTTCAGAAGTTTTAAGGATCGTTCGCGTGAATGTATATTTTTTTCCCAGTCCCACTGATCCACATATACCGAGTGGATAGGAGTAAGTGTTTCACCGGGGCGCAATGCCCGCATATCGGTAAGAATTCCCCTGCCCGGTTCAATGTGATAATACCTCAGACGCATCCGTTTCCATTTTGCCAGAGACTGAATGATAGAAGCTTTCTGTCCATTAAGTGATCTTACGGAAAAACTGATCGGCTGTTCTATACCGTTAAGATCATCATTTATACCCGTTCCGTCGGGAACCACAACCGGAGCCGATACTTTAACAAGATTCAGCTCTCCTGCAATGATCTTCTCATATCTTGTCTTGATAAAATCGATCATCTCTTCCGTCTGAAGCATGTCTGATGCACATCCGATCTCTATGGTTTCTGCCTGAAATGTCATACTAACAATTTATAATATATTCAACTCCCCTCTGTTTATATTTTGAAGCAAATTTGCATAAATATTCGCATATTTCAAATATTTCAGGAATTCTAATTATAAAATATTAACAATAAAGTCCGGTTTCTAAAAGATTTAACTTAACTTATAAAATTCATATCCTTTGTGAATCCTTCGTGTAATACTGCGTGGTTTGTGGATAAGTGTTTTTTTTTATATTTTTACATTGACTAAAACCTGACAAACCAAAATATTAAGATATGCGAATACATTTTTTGCTTCTTTCAGCTGCATTGATCTCATTTACCGGCATCAATGCACAAAAACCGATTTTAATAATGGAAGACACCCTTAAAATCGGAAGTAACAAATATCCGGGAATATCAGTGCTTATCCCGGAAGTTGAATATGCCAAAACCCGGACAAACTGGGTCAGATTACAGGAATCAGGCACCAGGTCGAAGGTTGTGGATGAAAGCGGAAAGATGTCAATCTTCGGAGCCAATTCAAAAAGCATTTCCGACACACCATTTAATATTCTTAGTGACATTGTTGACCGTGATACTGTTCTGAGGCTTACCGCTTCCTTTGAACTGAGAAAAGATGGTTATATAGAAAGGTCCGCAGGCGAGGCTGAAGTGGCTAAGGCAAAAAGCTTCCTCTTCGACTTTGCTAAACAACAATATATTGATCTCGTAAATGAACAGCTTAAAACAGAAGAAAACAGGTTAAAAGATCTTCAGAAAGAACTCAGCTCACTTCAAAGGAATCAGTCGGGAATGGAAAGGAAAATACGTTCAAACAACAGGCGTATAGTATTTGAAAAAGACAGGATTCTTGTTCTCAATAATGAACTGACAACCCTCTCCGCTGCCATATATGAACATAATCTTCAGCTCAATTCCCTTGAAACCGGTGCCGAGCGGGATGAAAAACAGAAATATATTAAAAACATGGAGAAGCAGAAGAAAAAAGCCACAAGGTCAGTTAAGAAATCGGAAAAGAATATAAGTAAGGCTGAAAGAGCCATCAAGGATGCCAACAGGGCAATTCCGAAGAACGACACCACGCAGGACAGGATACGCAGAAGTATATCAGATCAGGAGGCTGTTGTCCAGCAATATGTAGATAAACTTAACAGAGTGAAAGCATACAAATAGAGAACCCCGGTCTTCCTTTCATTCAATTCACCCGTTATTGATCCGATGGAACGTTTCAGGCCCGAGGTGTATGAAGCACGGGTAAAAATAAAATATGCAATAAGATTTTGAGATATCCATCTGATGGGGTCGTATAAAAAGTAGTAATTATTGATTTTCCTTTGTGGAACTTTGCGATGTACTCTGTTTCACAAAACCGATCAATTCCCTGTAGAGTTTTTGCACGGGAAGGCCAACAACATTAAAATATGAACCCTCTATACGGCTGCAGGCTGCAAGTCCTATCCATTCCTGTATGCCATAAGCCCCTGCCTTATCGAATGGTTTGAAATTGCCGATATAATAATTTATCTCTTCAGCCGTAAGAAAATCAAAAGTGACATTGGTAATATCACTGAAGCTCCTTTCTGCTGAGGCTGATAAAAGTGTTACACCCGTTATCACCTGGTGAGTATTGCCCGAGAGGGCTTTTATCATTGAATATGCTTCCTCTTTATCCGAAGGCTTTCCAAGAACCCTTCCGTTACACCATACTATTGTATCAGCAGTAATTAGAATTTCATTTTCCGATAACTCATCACGGAACAAATCTGCCTTCTTCCCCGAGAGGTACAGCGCTATTTCTTCCCCTTTGAGCTTTTCAGGAAATGCTTCAGAATAGTTACGTGTTATTACATCGAATTCTAATCCCAGTTCTTCTAAAAGCTGTTTTCTCCTGGGAGATCCGGATGCCAGTATTATCCTGAATCTGTTCAGATCTTCATTCATGGGTCATAAAAGGTTCCAGGTAATTATGGCCTTTACCACAACAGCATACAGAATTCCCGCGAGCATTACCAGTTTCATTATTCCTGAAATGACATGTATTTCTTTTTTTTCTTTGCTGGTTAAAAGCCTGTAAATAACATAAATAAGCGGTATTATAACGGTAACTGAGAGGTAAATAAAAGTAATTTTATCATTAATAAAAAAATACCACACAAGATATAATGAAGCTATTGTAAGTACTATCATAACAACGGAAACTGTTTTGGAGGCGGGTATTCCTATTACGACGGGTAGTGTATTTCTACCGTAAGCAGCATCACCTTCGAAATCTTCCGTATCCTTTATGATCTCTCTTATAAATGTGGTTAAGAAAGCAAACAGAGCGAATCCTCCGACCCAGTAAAACAGGAATTTAAGTTCGGGCAGAAAGATTGCATTTATGGAATAATATCTGTAAAGTGCTGCCCATTCAAAAAGAACTGCAAGGACCGGAACCAGGGCCGTAAGTACTGCCACCATTAAGTTACCTATCAGGAACTGACGTTTATAACTTGCAGAATAAAAGTAAAGCAGGCCTGTAATAAGAATAAATATTGTACCGAACCAGAAATAACCTGCCCTTGCCGAAACATAAAATCCTGCAGCCACACCGATAATGTTAAGTATCGAGTGCCATAACATTGCCTTCCTTCGTGGTATTTTTGTACCGACAATCACTTCTCCCCTGTTGATCAGATCGGTCCGGATATCAAAATAATCATTAATTATGTATCCTCCTGCTGTTATTGAGATGGCTGCCATCACAAGTATCAGAAAATCGTACCATGGAAGCTGAAGTGCCATAGGTAATTCTTCTCCTGATCCTTTAAGAAGTATGGTCCCGATTTTACTTATAAGCGGTTCGACTATGGCATAACGCATCAGTATCATAGTAAGAATTACCATAAGAAGGTTCTGCCATCTGATAAGCCTCAGAACGTACTGTATATTACCATGAAAATGCATCTGAATCCATCCAGTTGTTATGCAATCTGAGTACCTGTTCGATAACATCCCTGACACATCCTGCTCCTCCGATTTTATCCGAAATATAAAAAGCAACCTGTTTTATTTCACTGTCGGCATCCGAGGGGCAGACGGGTACTCCTGCATGTTTCATCACCTCGAAGTCGGGTATATCGTCGCCCATAAAAAGTATCTGTGAATCATCGAGCCTGTGTTTCTGTTTAAAATGATTATAATGTTCCAGCTTGGAGCGGCTGTTAAGGTATATATCTTTTATACCCAGCAATTTAAGTCTTTTCAGATACTCTTTTGAATTACTTCCCGATATGATCCCCACATGATATCCCTTCTTCACCGCCAGTTGCAGCGCATATCCATCCCTGAGGTTTACTGTTCTGTTTGGGACACCGAATGCATTAAGTGAAATTGTCTGAAGAGATAATACCCCGTCGATATCAAAAACGAAGGCTTTAACCTTTGTAAGTCCCTCCCTGAAGTTTGCCATCCTCACTGTTTTTTTTTCCGGAGCTACGGCCACCCTGCCTGCACCTGCAAATGATAAATTATACCGTATCATGGGAGTATTTACTATTTCCCGTAGAGATAGGATTTCAGCTCCGTAACGTTGATATTATAAACTTTATAATAGTAGGAATAGTAATTATAATTACTGGAATTCATCATATAGGTACATTCCCAGTAAAGATCGCCTGAAAGAATTATCTGGTCTTCACCCTCAAGCTCTTTAAATTTTGGGTACATCTGGCCCGGATTGCAGAAATAATAAGTATCATAATAGAAGCCATTCGATATGGTAAAGTAAGCCGAAGAGCCGTCCGAATTATAAATGATCTTCGAGCGGTCCATCAGTTCATTGGTCAGCGAACGTAATACATCGCCATCACAGCCGCATTTGACCTGCTTTTTACAACCCGACCAGGAAAAAACCGGAAGGATAATTATTAATATAACAAGGATTTTCCTGAAAATATATGACTTCATCGCAGTATGACCACTTTAAGTTATACGATTAAAACATACAAATTAAGTCTTTATTTCATTCATTACAAAAAAAATAAGCCGTCAAAGCTTGTTTTGACGGCTTTATAAGCGGGTTATTGGCAAATTAAGCCTGGGCGGTGGGGCCTCCGAAGCTCAGAGGCATCACGGGTCCCGATCCTTTTGCTTCTTTTATCGGCCCGTGAACAGATTCATATTTTGCAATATTATCCTGAAGTGCAGCTACAAGTCTTTTTGCATGTTCCGGTGTGAGAATTATTCTCGATTTAACCTGTGCTTTGGGTATTCCGGGCATGATCCTGACAAAATCCACCACAAATTCCGAAGGGGAATGTGTAATTACCGCCAGGTTTGAATAGATACCCTGAGCTACCTCTTCATTAAGTTCTATGCTGATCTGGTTTGGATCCCTGTTTTCTGCCATAGTTTTTATTATTTACCGGTTACTATCGGATTCAACACCCGATTCATGGTCAACACCCACAAGATTCTCAAATTCCTCAAGTGAACCCACTATAATACTGCTGTATTCACGCTGGCCTGTTCCAGCGGGGATCAGATGACCTACGATCACGTTCTCCTTAAGACCTTCGAGTTTGTCAACTTTTCCAAGTATTGCAGCTTCATTAAGCACTTTTGTGGTTTCCTGGAACGATGCTGCCGAGAAGAAACTGTTGGTCTGAAGAGCAGCCCGTGTTATCCCCTGAAGCACCTGGCTTGAAGTAGCAGGAACGGCATCTCTTGCTTCAACAGTTTTTAAATCTTTCCTTTTGAGAATTGAATTTTCATCTCTCAACTTACGGGCAGTTATTATCATTCCGGGGCGAAGTGTCTGTGAATCACCGGATTCCAGAATCACTTTCTTGCCATAGATCCAGTCGTTCTCATCCATGAANNATCTCAACTTTACGCATCATCTGACGGACAATTATCTCAAAATGCTTATCGTTGATCTTAACACCCTGCAGACGATATACTTCCTGTATTTCGTTAACGATATATTCCTGGACTTTTGTCGGACCTTTGATCGCGAGAATATCGGAAGGTGTTATGGCCCCGTCGGAAAGAGGGATACCTGCCCTGACATAATCGTTTTCCTGTACAAGTATCTGTTTTGACAGAGGAACAAGATATTTTTTGATCTCGTCAGTTTTTGACTTGATTGTGATCTCCCTGTTACCTCTTTTAATCTTTCCGAATGTGACCTCACCGTCAATTTCTGAAACAATTGCCGGATTTGAAGGATTACGTGCCTCGAAAAGTTCAGTAACTCTGGGCAGACCTCCGGTTATATCACCCGATTTTCCGACTGCACGCGGTATCTTCGCCAGTACTTCCCCTGCTTCAACATTCCTGTTTGTTTCAGCCACAAGGTGAGAACCAACAGGCAGGTTATACATTCTCAGTTCATCACCTTTTGAAGATAAGATCCTTATTGCCGGATTCTTGGTCTTATCCCTGCTCTCAATGATAACCTTCTCTTTAAATCCCGTCTGTTCATCTGATTCCTCGCGGTATGTAACGCCTTCAATAAGGTAATCATAAGCTATTTTACCGGCAGTTTCGGAAATGATCACGGCATTGAACGGATCCCATTCGCAGATAAGTTTACCCTTTTCGACTTCCTGTCCCGGTTTTAAATAAAGTTTTGAACCATAAGGAATTGTATGTGTCGTAAGAGCGATTCCGGTCTTTTTATCAATGATCCTCAGTTCCGCAAGTCGTCCGATAACAATATCAATTTCTCCTTTATCAGCATCTTTTCGTGGAACAGAGCGAAGTTCCTCTATTTCAGCAATACCTGAATAGCGTGCAACAAGTCTCGATTCGGTGGTTATATTTGAAGCTGTTCCACCCACGTGGAATGTACGGAGTGTAAGCTGTGTTCCCGGTTCACCGATACTCTGGGCAGCAATAACACCTACAGCCTCACCTCTCTGAACCATGTGTCCGGTAGCCAGGTTACGGCCGTAACATTTTGCACAAACCCCTTTCTTTGATTCACATGTAAGCACCGAACGTATCTCAACCTGTTCAACCGGTGAATCTTCGATCTTCATGGCAACTTCCTCGGTGAGTTCCTTACCTGCTTCAATGATCAGTTCACCGGTGAGAGGGTGAAATACATCATGTACTGTTGTACGTCCCAGTATTCTTTCGTAAAGTGACTCAACCACTTCCTCATTCTTCTTAATGGCTGTGGCCACCAGGCCCCTGAGGGTACCACAATCCTCCTCGTTTATGATCACATCCTGTGATACATCGACCAGACGGCGTGTGAGGTAACCTGCATCAGCAGTTTTCAGGGCTGTATCTGCAAGACCTTTACGTGCACCATGTGTTGAGATAAAATACTCAAGAACCGAGAGTCCTTCCTTAAAGTTTGAAAGGATCGGGTTTTCAATGATCTCCGAGCCTGTAGCGCCTGATTTCTGAGGTTTTGCCATAAGACCCCTCATACCCGAGAGCTGACGGATCTGTTCCTTTGATCCCCTCGCACCCGAGTCTAGCATCATATAGACTGAATTGAAGCCCAGCTTATCGTTAGAAAGCTGCTTCATCAGCGACTGGGTAAGCCTTGCATTAACATGTGTCCAGATATCGATGATCTGATTATAGCGCTCATTATTGGTAATGAATCCCATACTGTAGTTACTGAGAACTTCATCGACCTGGTCATATCCTTCTGTGACGAATTTTACCTTCTCCTCAGGGATGATAACATCATCAAGGTTGAATGAGAGTCCTCCGCGGAATGCCGAATAGAAACCCAGGTTTTTGATCGCATCAAGGAAATCGGCTGTTTTTGCCATTCCCGAAAGCTTCAGAACACGTCCTATAATGTCTCTCAGCGATTTCTTTGTGAGCAATTCATTGATAAATCCAACCTCTTCGGGTACATACTGGTTGAATATGACTCTTCCGACGGTGGTTTCGATAATATGATGTATGAACTGGCCGTCGATACGGTCCTTAACCTTGACATTTATTATTGCATGAAGGTCTATCTTTCCTTCATTATATGCTATATTTACTTCTTCGGGCGAATAGAAAGTGAGTCCTTCTCCCTTTACTTTTTCCGATTCGATGCTTTTCTTCCCCTTTGTGATATAATAGAGACCGAGTACCATATCCTGTGAAGGAACGGTTATTGGTGCACCATTGGCAGGATTGAGGATATTATGGGATGCAAGCATGAGCATCTGAGCTTCGAGAATGGCACTGTTGCCAAGAGGCAGGTGGACTGCCATCTGGTCGCCGTCGAAATCGGCATTAAATGCTGTACATACCAGTGGATGAAGCTGAATTGCCTTACCTTCTATAAGCTTTGGCTGGAATGCCTGTATACCCAGCCGGTGAAGTGTCGGAGCACGGTTCAGCAGAACCGGATGTCCCTTCAGAACATTTTCAAGGATATCCCATACCACAGGGTCTTTCCTGTCAACGATCTTTTTGGCCGACTTTACGGTCTTAACAATACCGCGTTCAATAAGCTTCCTGATAATGAATGGCTTATAAAGTTCGGCAGCCATATCCTTTGGTAATCCGCATTCATGAAGATTGAGTTCCGGTCCCACCACGATCACTGAACGGGCAGAATAGTCAACCCTTTTTCCGAGCAGGTTCTGGCGAAATCTTCCCTGCTTACCCTTAAGACTGTCGCTTAATGATTTAAGCGGTCTGTTTGCATCGGTCTTAACGGCATTTGCTTTTCTCGAGTTGTCGAATAAGGAATCGACAGCCTCCTGGAGCATTCTTTTCTCATTCCGGAGGATTACTTCCGGAGCTTTTATCTCAATAAGTCTTTTTAACCTGTTGTTCCTTATTATAACTCTTCTGTAAAGATCGTTCAGGTCGCTTGTTGCAAACCGACCTCCGTCAAGCGGCACAAGGGGCCTGAGTTCAGGCGGAATAACCGGGACAACTTTGATGATCATCCATTCCGGTTTATTTACATTTCTCGAATCCCTGAAAGCTTCAACCACCTGCAGCCGTTTCAGCGCTTCATTCTTACGTTGCTGTGATGTTTCAATGTTGGCCTGGTGACGCAGCGAATAAGACATTTCATCCAGATCTATCCGTGACAGCAGCTTATAAAGAGCCTCTGCTCCCATGTCGGCAACGAATTTGTCGGGATGATTATCTTCAAGATACTGATTTTCCTTGGGAAGCGACTCTATGATCTCAAGATACTCCTCCTCGGTAAGAAAGCTGAGATATTTTACACCGTCAACTGCTTTTATACCCGGATTGATCACAACGTATCTCTCATAATAGATTATCGAATCGAGCTTTTTTGTGGGCAGCCCGAGAAGGTAACCGATTTTGTTGGGAAGTGACCTGAAATACCAGATATGGGCCACAGGTACCACGAGTGATATATGTCCCATTCTTTCGCGGCGCACTTTCTTTTCAGTGACTTCAACACCGCAGCGGTCGCATACAATACCTTTATAACGGATCCTTTTGTATTTGCCGCAATGACATTCATAATCCTTTACAGGACCGAATATCCTTTCACAGAATAATCCGTCGCGTTCAGGTTTGTAAGTACGGTAATTAATCGTTTCAGGTTTAAGCACTTCACCGCTGGACCGGTCCAGGATTTCTTCGGGAGAAGCGAGGCCTATGGAAATCTTTGAGTAACTTGTTTTTGCTTTGTTGTCTCTTCTGAATGACATATACTCTGAAATTTATTAATTCAAATGATTTAAATAAAGCGTTAATCAAGTATAACGCTAAGTCCAAGTCCTCTCAGTTCATGGAGAAGTACGTTCAGTGATTCAGGAATACCCGGCTGGGGCATCGGTTCTCCTTTTACTATTGCCTCGTATGCTTTGGCACGTCCGATAACATCATCGGATTTGATAGTCAGGATTTCCTGCAGGATATGAGCAGCTCCGAAAGCTTCAAGTGCCCATACTTCCATTTCACCAAATCGCTGACCGCCAAACTGTGCTTTTCCACCCAGAGGTTGCTGTGTTATCAGGGAGTAAGGACCGATTGACCGTGCATGCATCTTGTCATCAACCATATGGCCGAGCTTCAGCATATATATAACACCGACAGTTGCAGGCTGATCGAATCTTTCGCCTGTTCCGCCGTCATAGAGGTAAGTTTTACCGTATTTCGGAAGAAGCGCTTTTTCGGTATATTCGGTTATCTGATCTATTGAGGCGCCATCAAAAATCGGGGTCGAGAATTGAAGTCCGAGTTTCTGACCGGCCCAGCCAAGAACAGTTTCATAGATCTGCCCCAGGTTCATTCGCGAAGGGACACCAAGCGGATTAAGAACTATATCCACAGGAGTACCGTCTTCCAGAAAAGGCATATCCTCAGCACGGACGATCTTTGCAACAATACCCTTATTACCATGTCGTCCGGCCATCTTGTCACCAACTTTGATCTTCCTTTTCTTGGCTATGTAAACCTTTGCCAGACGCACAATCCCCGCGGGCAGTTCATCGCCTATTGTGATATTATATTTCTTACGCTTGTAGATACCGTCAACCTCCTTGTATTTAATAATATAATTATGAAGGAGTTGTTTTATGCTGTCGTTTTTCTTCTTATCGGTGGTCCATTTGTTGGGATTGATATTAAGAAAATCGATTTCCTGAAGCTGTTTGAGAGTGAATTTACTACCTTTTGGGATTATATCCACATTGAGATAGTCTTTAACTCCCTGGGAAGTTTTTCCGTTTACCAGGATAAAGAGCTTATCAACAAGTCTTGCCTTAAGTTCTTCAACATTTTTGTTGAATTCATTTTCGATCTTATCGAGAAGCGGTTTTTCGACAGTTTTAGCTTTCCTGTCTTTTATGGCTCTTGTAAAAAGCTTTTTATCAATAACAACCCCCTCGAGTGAGGGACCTGCTTTAAGTGATGCATCTTTAACGTCACCGGCTTTATCACCAAATATTGCCCTGAGGAGTTTTTCTTCCGGAGAAGGATCCGACTCACCTTTTGGAGTAATCTTGCCGATAAGTATATCACCCGGCCGTATATGGGCGCCAACACGTATAAGCCCGTTTTCGTCGAGGTTTTTTGTTGCCTCTTCGCTCACGTTGGGTATGTCGGATGTCAGTTCCTCAAGACCTCTTTTGGTGTCGCGGACTTCCAGAAGGTATTCATCGATATGTACAGATGTAAACATATCTTCCTGAACAACCTTTTCGGAGATGACTATGGCATCCTCAAAATTATAACCTTTCCAGGGCATGAAAGCCACTTTCAGATTTCTTCCCAGAGCCAGTTCCCCGTGTTTGGTGCCATAACCTTCCGTGAGTACCTGTCCTTTCCTGACTTTTTCACCCTTTTTGATCACAGGTATCAGATTGATACATGTATTCTGGTTTGTTTTTTTGTATTTGGGAAGGACATAACGTTTAATGTCATCATCAAAGCTTACAAATTTTTCCTCATCCGTACGTGTATATCTGATCACAATTTCGTTTGAATCGACATAATCAACGATCCCGTCACCTTCAGCGACATATAATATACGGCTGTCCTTGATCACCTGTGTTTCCAGTCCGGTTCCGACGATAGCCGATTCGGGGTTTATCAGCGGAACGGCCTGGCGCATCATATTCGAGCCCATCAGCGCCCTGTTGGCGTCATCATGTTCGAGAAACGGTATAAGTGATGCAGCTATTGATGCGATCTGGTTTGGAGCTATGTCCATAAAATCGACTTTCGACACTTCCTCAAATGGATAATCTGCTTCATATCTGCATTTTACCCTGGGAGCCTCGAAGTCTCCCTGATCATTCACAGGAGCATTGGCCTGTGCAATCATTTTTTCCTCTTCCTCTTCAGCACTCATCCATATTATCCCTTCGTTGCTGAAGTCAACCTTCGAATCTTTAACATTAAGGTATGGTGTTTCGATAAAGCCGAGGTTGTTTATCCTTGCATATACGCAGAGGGATGAGATCAGTCCTATATTCGGACCTTCGGGTGTCTCTATCGGGCAAAGTCTTCCGTAGTGTGTATAATGCACATCCCTTACCTCAAAACCTGCTCTTTCGCGTGAAAGACCTCCTGGGCCGAGGGCAGACATACGCCTCTTATGAGTCATTTCAGCAAGAGGGTTGGTCTGGTCCATGAATTGTGACAGCTGGTTCGTTCCAAAGAACGAGTTGATCACCGAAGACAGGGTTTTGGAGTTAATAAGATCAACCGGAGTAAATACTTCATTATCCCTGACATTCATCCTTTCACGGATTGTTCGTGCCATACGTGCAAGTCCAACGCCGAACTGGGCATAGAGTTGTTCTCCGACTGTCCGTACTCTTCTGTTACTCAGATGGTCTATATCATCAACATCGGTTTTTGCATTGATAAGTTCGATGAGATAACCGATTATTTTTATTATATCCTCTCTTGTAAGTACCTTGACATTCATGTCGGTGTCAAGCCCGAGTTTTTTATTGATCCTGTAACGTCCCACTTCCCCGAGGTCATATCTCTTATCGGAGAAGAATAGTTTTTCAATAACATCACGGGCAGTAGCTTCGTCAGGCGGTTCGGCATTACGCAACTGGCGATAGATATAGATAACTGCTTCTTTTTCAGAGTTACATGGATCTTTCTGGAGTGTGTTATAAATTATTGCGAAATCCGACAGGGATGCATCATCCTTATGAAGCAGGATTGCTTTTGCACCTGAATCGACGATCATATCGACATGATCCTGTTCTATTGTCGTTTCCCTGTCGAGGATAACTTCATTTCTTTCGATTGAAACAACCTCTCCCGTATCTTCATCCACAAAGTCTTCGACCCATGTTCTTAGTACTCTGGCAGCAAGTTTGCGGCCGACCAGTTTTTTAATATTGGTTTTGGATACTTTATGTTCTTCGGCCAGGTTGAAAATTTCGAGTATCTGTTTATCGCTTTCGAAACCGATGGCACGGAGCAAAGTTGTTACCGGCAGTTTTTTCTTTCTGTCGATATATGCATACATCACATTATTGATATCGGTCGCAAATTCTATCCATGATCCTTTAAACGGTATTATTCGTGCCGAATAGAGTTTGGTTCCGTTTGCATGAATGCTCTGTCCGAAGAAGACGCCGGGGGAGCGGTGTAACTGTGAAACCACCACTCTTTCTGCCCCGTTTATGACGAAAGTTGCGCGTTCTGTCATATAGGGTACTGTTCCGAGATATACATCCTGGATAACCGTATCAAAATCCTCATGTTCGGGATCGGTACAGTAAAGTTTCAGTTTTGCCTTTAGTGGTACACTGTAGGTTAGTCCGCGTTCGATACACTCCTCGATTGTGTATCTGGGGGGATCGATATAATAATCTAAAAATTCAAGGACAAAATTGTTCCTTGTGTCGGTAATGGGGAAATTCTCTGTAAATACTTTGTAAAGTCCTTCTTTTCTTCTGTTTTCGGGAGTTGTTCCAAGCTGGAAGAACTCACCGAAGGATTTCAACTGAACTTCCAGAAAATCAGGGTAATCGAGTTGGCTTTTCCTGGATGAAAAACTTATTCTTTCGGTACTTTTTGAAGACATTTATTACAAGATTAAGTGAACTTATGATTTAAAAGAACGAAAGGTTTAGTTCCGCCATGAGGCAGAACTAAACCTATAACCCGGCAAAGAGGTATGACTTATTTAAGTTCAACTTCAGCTCCTGCGTCAACCAATTTATTTTTAACAGTTTCTGCTTCTTCTTTTGAAACACCTTCCTTAACAGGGCCCGGGGCCGAGTCAACGAGTGCTTTGGCTTCTTTCAGTCCGAGGCCGGTGATATCTTTAACAAGTTTAACGATCTGTAATTTCTGACCGCCTGCGTTTTTGAGGATGACGTCGAATGTTGATTTTTCTTCAACAACGGGTGCTTCCGCACCTGCAGCGGGGCCGGCAACGGTTACGGCTGCAGCGGCCGGTTCAATTCCATACTCTTCTTTAAGTATTTTCGCCAGTTCGTTTACTTCTTTTACAGACAGGTTTACAAGTTCTTCTGCAAATTTCTTAAGATCTGCCATTTTTATAAGGATTTAAAATTGATTATACATTGATTATTGTTCTCTTTTTGACAGTGTTTCAAGGACACCGTGAATTTTATTACCGCCTGATTGTAAAGCTGATATTACGTTCTTTGCAGGTGACTGAAGCAGGAATATTATATCCCCTATCAGTTCTTCTCTTGTCTTGATTGAGACAAGAGTATCAAGCATATTGTCGCCAATATAGATTGATTCCTGGACGTAAGCGCCTTTTAAAACAGGCTTATCATGTTGTTTACGGAAATCCCTTATGAGTTTTGCAGGGGTATTTCCCGTATTTGCGAACATGATGGACGTAGTACCTTTCAGGACCGGAAAGAGTTCCTGAAAGTCAAGGCCAGACTGTTCAAATGCTCTCTTGAGAAGGGTATTTTTGACCACAATAAGTCTTATATTGTTTTCAAAGCATTTTCTTCTGAGGTCACTTGTATCAGCTGCATTCAGTTCCGCGGTATCAGTCAGGTAAAAGTGGCTGTACTCTTTTAATCTCTCGGTGAGGCTGTCAACTATAGCATTTTTTTCTTCACGTCTCATGATTTCATCCGGGTTTTAAATAATAAATTATTCATCCAGACCTTTAGGATCTATCTTAATTCCCGGGCTCATGGTACTTGAAAGGAAGAGGCTACGTATATAGGTTCCCTTGGCAGCAGCCGGCTTAAGTTTGTTTACCATTGAAATGAATTCTCTGGCATTTTCAGCGATCTTATAAGGCTCAAATGAGACTTTAGCTATGGCGGCATGAATGATTCCGCTTTTATCAACCTTGAAATCAATCTTACCCTGTTTCACTTCTTTAACAGCCTTACCAACTTCCATAGTAACGGTTCCACTTTTAGGATTAGGCATCAGTCCGCGGGGACCGAGTATCCTTCCCAGCTGACCCACTTTTCCCATCACGGATGGCATGGTTATTATCACATCCACGTCAGTCCAGCCTCCTTTGATCTTTTCGATATATTCTTCAAGACCAATGTAATCGGCTCCGGCTTCTTTTGCTTCACTTTCCTTATCGGGTGTACAGAGAACGAGAACACGTGTCTCTTTTCCTGTTCCGTGAGGCAGTGAAACAACACCGCGAACCATCTGGTTGGATTTTCTTGGATCAATACCTAACCTTACATCCAGGTCGACAGAGGCATCAAACCTGGCAGTTGTAATTTCTTTAACCAGAGCAGATGCTTCTTTCAACGTATAGAGCCTGTCCCTGTCAACTTTCTCAAGGGCAAGCTTACGGTTTTTGGTAAGTTTAGTCATTTCTCTTTTATTAATTTTTAACGGGGGCTTCACCTCTTATGGTTATCCCCATACTTCTCGCGGTACCAGCTACCATCCTCATGGCCGACTCAATTGTAAAACAATTCAGGTCTTCCATTTTATCCTGAGCAATTACTTTTACCTGGTCCCATGTAACCTGTGCTATTTTATCTCTGTTGGGTTCTTTTGAACCTTTCTTCGATTTAGCGACTTCAAGAAGCTGAACAGCTACCGGTGGTGTTTTTGTAACAAAATCAAATGACTTGTCAATATATACAGTAATTACAACCGGTATAACTTTTCCCGCTTTGTCCTGGGTCCTGGCGTTAAATTGCTTGCAGAAATCCATTATATTAATGCCTTTCGAGCCCAGAGCAGGCCCTACAGGCGGTGATGGATTAGCTCCTCCGCCACGAATCTGTAACTTGATAATTCCAGCAATTTCTTTTGCCATAATTTAAAATTTGCGTGTTTATTGCGAGTGTATGACAGTTATTCAGGAAGCATTATAATTATTATAACCGTCAATATCTTCTGTTAGTTTTCTTTTTCTACCTGCATAAAACTAAGCTCAAGAGGTGTTTTACGGCCGAATATTTTTACCATCACCTTGAGCTTTTTCTTTTCTTCATTCACCTCTTCAATTATACCTGTAAAGCTGTTGAAGGGGCCATCAATAACTTTTACCGATTCACCTACAAAGAACGGTACATTGAGTTCCTCGTCGCTGGCATTCAATTCATCGACCTTGCCGAGAATCCTGTTAATTTCAGATTTACGCAGAGGTACGGGTTCTCCATCCTGGGTGCCCAGAAACCCGATCACATTCGGGATATTCCGGAGCATATGAGGTATTTCACCCGTAAGAACAGCTTCGACCAGGACATAGCCGGGGAAGAATGTTCTTTCCTTGCTTATTTTCTTTCCCGATCTGATCTGATAAACCTTTTCGGTAGGGATAAGTACCTGTGAGATTAACTCTTCAAGTTTGAGGCGTGCAATTTCACTTTCGATGTACTCTTTTACTTTCTTTTCCTTCCCGCCTATAGCCCGGAGCACATACCATTTTTTTATATTCTCATCCATCTGAAGAGATCTTCATTAATATAATAAGCTGTATACAAACTCCATAATCCTGCTGAAGACCAGGTCCATGAGAGATACGATCACGGCAAAGATCAGGGCAGCCACCATTACAAGAACGGCGCTGTTCTGAAGTTCACTCCATGTGGGCCATGTTACTTTATGTACAAGTTCCGTAAAAGATTCCCGTAAATATCCTTTTAAATTCATAGTACTGATATTTGGCACGGGAGGAGAGACTCGAACTCCCGACACCTGGTTTTGGAGACCAGTGCTCTACCAACTGAGCTACACCCGTATCATTGTGGAAACGCAAGGCATAGTTAAAACGCAATGCATTGCGTTTCAACTATTCTTACTCCAGTATCTCCGTTACAGCACCGGCACCGACTGTTCTTCCGCCCTCGCGGATGGCGAACCGGAGACCCACGTTAATAGCTACCGGGTAAATAAGGTCGATTGTTATTGTAACATTATCGCCCGGCATCACCATTTCAGTACCTTCAGGAAGAGATATTTCTCCTGTTATATCAAGGGTTCTTATATAGAACTGAGGACGATATTTGTTATGGAACGGTGTATGCCGTCCGCCCTCTTCTTTTTTAAGAACATAGATCTCGGCTTTAAGTTTTGTATGAGGAGTGATTGAACCCGGTTTTGCAAGAACCATACCTCTTTTGATCTCTTTCTTGTCAACACCGCGGAGAAGAAGTCCCACGTTATCGCCGGCTTCGCCTCTGTCGAGTATTTTACGGAACATTTCAACTCCGGTACAGACTGTTTTACGTTTTTCGACACCAAGACCGATCATTTCGAGTTCATCTCCTGTCAGAACAACACCTGTTTCGATACGGCCTGTTGCGACAGTACCTCTTCCGGTAATTGAGAATACATCCTCAACCGGCATCAGGAAAGGTTTCTGGTTATCGCGGGGAGGTATCGGAATATAGGAATCAACAGCATCCATAAGTTCGGCCACTTTTTCTTCCCATTTTGCTTCACCGTGCATTGCACCGAGGGCTGAACCACGAATGACCGGAGCGTTGTCTCCGTCAAATTTATAGAAGTTGAGAAGTTCACGTACTTCCATTTCAACAAGGTCAAGAAGTTCCTCATCATCAACAAGGTCAACTTTGTTCATGAACACAAGAATTTTGGGAACGTTAACCTGGTGTGCAAGCAGGATATGTTCACGTGTCTGAGGCATGGGACCGTCGGTAGCAGCAACTACCAGGATTGCGCCGTCCATCTGTGCCGCTCCTGTAACCATGTTCTTGATATAGTCAGCATGTCCCGGGCAGTCGACATGTGCATAGTGACGTGACGCTGTCTGGTATTCAACATGTGCTGTGTTTATAGTAATACCCCTTTCTTTTTCCTCGGGGGCATTATCGATTGAATCAAAGTCCCTGATTTCGGAGAGACCTCTTTTGTTAAGAACCATGGTTATTGCTGCGGTGAGGGTAGTCTTACCATGATCGATGTGACCGATAGTACCAATATTCACATGAGGTTTCGACCTGTCAAATTTTTCTTTTGCCATAACTCCAAGCTTATTAAATTTAGTTTATTCTGTTATCAATTAATATTCATTTCCCGTTGAGCCGGAGAGGGGAATTGAACCCCTGACCCCTTCCTTACCAAGGAAGTGCTCTACCCCTGAGCTACTCTGGCATCAAAAAGTGAGCGGGAGACGGAGCTCGAATCCGCGACCCTTAGCTTGGAAGGCTAATGCTCTACCAACTGAGCTACTCCCGCCTGATATCGTCCATTAAACCGGCTGACTGATTCAATCTGTTCCGGCAGATTGAGGTATAGTTTTGTTTAAGGTGGGGAGAGCAGGATTCGAACCTACGAAGGCATTTGCCAGCAGATTTACAGTCTGCCCCAGTTGACCGCTTTGGTATCTCCCCTCATCAAACAAAGTCAGACTCTTAAGACATACACTTTCAACCATTCCAGGAGCCGATGAAGGGATTCGAACCCCCGACCTGCAGATTACAAATCAGCTGCTCTGACCAACTGAGCTACATCGGCAATTAAAAGAACACACCGTTTGGGCATAATATACCCTTAAAAAACGGTGTGCAAATGTATGAATTTAAATTTTATTTATCAAAATAAATTAAATTATTTTAAGTAACAGAAAATCTATACCCCTCGCTTCTTCTGTTTATGTTTGGTAATCTGTTTCTTAAGGGCATTAACAGCACCATCGGTAGCTTCTTCAAACGTCTTGCTCTGCCTCCTCGCAAATAAAGGTCGGCCTGAGACATCCAGTCTTATTTCGCTAATTTTGTTCTCCTTTGTCTGATCTTTGTCAAGCCTGAGGTAGACTTCGGCATTGACAATATCTTCTCCGTACTGGGTCAGTTTTCCCAGCTTATGATTAACAAAATCGATTAACTTTTTGTCGGCATCAAACCGCACTGAATGAATCTGAACGTTCATAGTAGTACCTCCTGTTTTTGTGGATTAAATTTAAGCTCTGGGATGAGCCTGTTTGTATATTTTCTTAAGTTTCTCAAATGTATTATGTGTATAAACCTGTGTGGCTGAAAGATTTGCATGACCGAGGAACTCCTTGATCGCATTCAGATCAGCTCCCCGGTTAAGCATGTGTGTGGCAAAGGTGTGCCTGAGTGTATGCGGACCTTTCTTTTCGTTTGTTGTAACCATTGAAAGATATGCTTTTACTATATTATAAACTCGCTTGTCGTACATCTTGTTGCCCCTTTCGGTTATAAATAACCAGGATTCATTACCGTCTCCGATAATTTCATTCCTTTTACTGATATATTCCTGTAATCTTTTGATAAACTGCCCGGTAATGGGGATTATTCTCTGCTTGTTCCTTTTTCCTGTTACCTTTACGGTCGATCCCGGGAAATCGATATCGTCAATCTTAAGTCCGGTCAGTTCTGCTCTTCTCATACCGGTGAGATACAGCATTTCGATTATTGTACGGTTTCTCAGACCATTAAAATCATCGCTGAAATTTTCATTGTCCAGCAATGTGTCGAGGGCTTCCTCCCTGACAAAAACAGGCAATGTTTTTTTCCGTTTCGGGAGAACAACCTTTTCCATGGGATCGGTAATGACTATTCCTTCTTTCCTGAGCCAGCGGAAGAAGACTCTCAGGCAGGAGATCTTCCTGTGAACACTTACGGGTGTCATTCCGTTGTCCATCATACTGATAATCCATGCCCTGATATGATGGGAAGATACCTCATCAGTATTGATTCCGTCAAGATTACCGGATAAAAATGAATGAAACTGGTCAAGATCGTTCTGATATGACCGTATCGTATGCGGTGAATACCGCTTTTCGAATTTCAAATATTGTAAGAACGATTCCTTATGATCCATAAAGGAACCACTTATTGAATGGAGCAAAAATTTATCCGAGGCAGGAAGAAGATTATTCTTCGTTTTCCTGCATCTTCTGAACGTACTTAGCCTTCTTGATTTCTTCTCTTCTTCGAATTGAAGGCTTAACAAATGCCTGGCGGGATCTTAATTCACGAATCACACCTGTCTTTTCAAATTTCCTTTTGAACTTTTTCAAAGCCCTTTCAATGTTTTCGCCTTCTTTTAATGGTACGATGATCATAATAAAAAATCGGTTTTAAACGAGGCGCAAAGATATGAATTGAAATATATTTTTCAAAACATTTAGGGAGATAATTTGTTCATATAACGTAATTCCATGATATTAAATAGTTTAATTGAGTTCTTTATCATCATTGACTTGTAGAAATTAAAGATACGGATTATTTTGCAAACTTCAAAACGGGGAATGTTAAAGTTTACTTAAAATGACTCTTTATGTTCATTTCTTTAATATTGAGGATCTAAAGGGATACGTGGAAGGACGTAATGGTTAACAGAAAACAAAATTGTATGTTTGAAAAATATCAGTCATACATATTATTATTTAAATAAATTTTGTTGTGAACCCGATTTTAGATATTTTCAAAGCCGGTTTAGCAGACATTAATTAACCTATTTATTCCTTAATATATGGATCAGAATCTGGCAATCGGCGCTGATATAGGTGGGAGCCATATCAGTTGCGCGGCAGTTGATATTGTATCCTGCAGGATAATCAGAGAGACTATCACCGGCAGAGATGTGAACAACAAAGCTCCTGCAAAAGAGATCATTAACGTCTGGGCGGATGCTCTGTCGTCTGCAATAAGCAAAATTCCCCGTGAAAAACTTAAAGGGATCGGATTTGGTATGCCGGGACCTTTTGATTATGTAAAAGGGATAAGCTATATAAAAGGTGTGGCTAAATATGAAAATCTTTACGGCTGCAATGTAAAGCAAGAAATCTCAAAAGCGGTGAATGTACCGGAGGGTTTCCCGGTAAGATTTATGAATGATGTTTCATCATTTGCAGTAGGTGAAGCCCTGGTTGGAAAAGCTTCCGGGTGTAACCGCTCAATGTGCATAACCCTTGGAACAGGTTTCGGTTCTGCTTTCATAAGTAACAGGATACCAATTGTCGACGGGCCGGAAGTACCTAAACTGGGTTGTGTTTACCATCTGCCTTACAAAGATAATATAGCGGATGACTATTTCTCAACAAGATGGTTTATGGGTAGTTACAATAAAATGACCGGAATTGGATTAAAGGGAGTGAAAGAGCTGGCGGAATTAGCATCTTCCGACCAGATTGCAATAAATCTCTTTAAGGAATTTGGTAATAACCTGGGTATGTTCCTGGCACCATGGCTTATTAAATTTAAAGCAGAGATTGTAGTGGTCGGAGGCAATATCTCCAATGCTTACCATCTGTTCGGGGATATTTTTGAAAACCGCCTGAAACAGGAAGGATGCAACTGCCGGATTGCTCTTTCCGAACTTAAAGAAGATGCAGCACTCATCGGCGCCTCTTTCCTTATGGATGGTAAATTCTGGAATGATATTCAACATGCACTGCCGCTAATGTGAAAAAGTTGGCAGTTGGCAGTTGGCAGTTGGCAAAACTCAAAACTCAAAACTCAAAACTCAAAACTTCAACCGATGAATACTCAAAAAATCACTCTCTCAAAAATAGCTCCTGTTCTCCTGGCATTTTTTGTCATGAGTTTTGTTGACCTGGTCGGTATAATCGTCGACCGCGTCAGCAGTGATATGAACCTCAGTGCAACTGTTGCACAACTGATCCCGTCAGCCATCTTTCTCTGGTTCTTTCTTCTATCTGTTCCGATCGGGGTTCTTCAGGCCAGGATCGGGAAACGCAAAATGCTTAATATAGGAATGGGGGTCACGGCTCTCGGATTACTGGTCCCCTGGCTTTTCTATTCCTTTGCAATGGTGATGGTAGGTGCTGCATTACTCGGCATCGGAAATACCATTGTACAGGTTTCGGCAAATCCGCTCCTGGTTGATGTTGTTCCGGGAAACAGGCGATCAAGCTTCCTGAGTTTCTCGCAATTCGTTAAAGCAATAGGTTCTATGCTGGGAGCTCCTCTGGCAGCATTGTTTGCTGCACAATTTGGCGACTGGAAGATCCTTTTCCTGGTCTTTGGAATTGTCTCTGTTCTGGCAGTACTATGGCTTGGAAATGTTAAAATTGATGAAACCAGGCAGGAAGGATTTAAAGTATCTATCGGATCATCATTCAAACTCCTTGGAAATAACTTCATCCTGCTTATGGTCCTCTCCATTTTCCTGGTGGTGGGTGTGGATGTGGGATTTAACTCCAACTCGGGCCAATTCCTGATTAAAAGATTTGGTATAGAACAGGTTGCAGCTGAATCGGGACGAAGTATCTATTTCCTGGGCCGTATGCTGGGTACATTCTTAGGGGCTATTATGCTGACCAAAATATCTTCCAATAAGTTTTTTATGTGGACATCGCTTCTCGGGATCCTTTTCCTTGTCACCATTCTTCTGATCAAATCCTCAGCCCTGGCGTGGGTACTGATCTTCCTTATCGGCCTTGCTGTTGCAAATATTTGGCCTCTTGTTTTTTCAATTGCAGTTGGAAAATATCCCGAACGCAGCAATGAGATATCCGGACTTATGATGATGGCAATTTCCGGAGGGGCAGTCATTCCTCTTCTGGTTGGATGGATCGGTGAGATCAGCAACCTGAGTATCGGTATGCTTGTCCTGGTTGCCTGTATGATTTACCTGTGGATTGTTTCAATGTATTGTCTGAAAAAAGAATAAATCTATAAATATCGGAATATGAAGAATACAAAGATCGGCAGACGTGATTTTCTGAGAAGAAGCACTGCTGCCACCGTTGCTTTTACCATTATACCGAGGTATGTACTTGGAGGGAAAGGTTATACACCTCCGAGCGACCAGCTGACAAAAGGTATAATAGGTGTCGGAGGGATGGGACGTGGTCATATTGGTTATGAAGGTACCCGCCTTCTGGCAGTCTGTGATGTTGACAAAAACCATCTTGCACAGGCAATCGCTCAGGCCGGAGGTAATGTTACCGGTTATCACGATTTTCGTGAACTGATCGCAAGGGATGATATCGATATTATTCATATCGCAACACCCCCTCACTGGCATGGCATAATGGCGAAAATGGCCGCCGAAGCCGGTAAGGATATCTGGTGTGAAAAACCGATGACAAGGACGATCGGTGAAGGTATAAAGGTTGTGGAAGCTGTTCAGAAGTATGGAAGTATGTTCCGTCTGAATACCTGGTTCAGGTTCAAGGACCAGTTTTACGGTATGGGCACTGAAGTAAAACCTGTTAAAAAGCTTGTTGACAGCGGCGCTCTGGGATGGCCACTGAAAGTAACAGTCAGCGGTATTACAGGTTATGACTGGAAATTTTACTGGAGCGGATTGTATAATCTTAAACCTGAGGCTGTACCACCGGAACTGGATTATGACTTCTGGCTCGGACCTGCTCCCCGGAAACCATATAATCCGGAAAGGGTACATTCCAAATTCCGGGGTTACTGGGACTATGACGGAGGAGGTCTCGGGGATATGGGTCAACATTACCTCGATCCTGTTCAATATTTCCTTGGAAAGGATGAAACCGGCCCCGTTTCGGTTGCGATAGATGCACCACAACAACATTATGATGCAGTCGGTTCATGGAGAAGGATCACATATACTTATGACGACGGATGCCAGATAATCCTCGATGGTGAAAACCGCGACAAGAATGCAGCTTATATCGAAGGGCCCAAAGGCAAACTGTTCAAAGGATTCAAATCCGATATCAAGGATGTTGATAAACTTATTGCCTCACTTCCTGATCCGGAACCACAGATCACCACATTCTCAGAATCGGTCAGGACAAGAAAGAAATTTGCCCTTAATGAAGCCAATGGACACAGATCATGTTCTATTGTGAATCTTGGCATAATTGCCCTCCGGCTTGGAAGGAATTTAAAATATGATCCTGTTAATCA
>DNOQ01000068.1:27192-27969 GCA_003501665.1 Bacteroidales bacterium
TTTGAAAATTTGAAAATTTGAAAATATGAAGATCAAAATAATATTTCTTACCGGTATATCACTATTGTTGATTTCCGCCATTTCATTTTCACAGGACAGGAGAACCCTTGAAACTAAAGTTGCAGACCTGCTTGCACAGTTCCCTGCAACAAGCCTTGCTTATACCGATAAGCTGATGGAAGATATGATGGCTCTGGGAGAAGCAGGTTTGACGCAGATCTCCGACCAGATTATACCGCCCGGTACAGGTGACGATACAAATGCAAGATTTGCCATTGAGACATTTTCAAGATTTCTGTCCGGGAAGGGAAGGGAAGCCGGAAGGGAATTATGGGAAAAGGTTTGTATAACCTACGCGATCCGTAAAGGCGATCCTGGAGTCACTGACTTCTTTATTAAGCAGTTGCAGCTCACAGGAAGTGATCAGGCCGCACAGGCGCTGAAGATTTATATTTCAGACAGGAATAATTGTACTTCTGCAATATCTGCCATAACTGCTATCGGAGGGAAAACATCCGAACAAATCCTTGCAGAGGCCCTTAAAGACAGGTCTCTGCCCTGTGCCGCTGCTGTTATGAATGCACTTGCCTCAATGCGATCCGGAGAAGCTGTAAATGAATATATCTATTGGTCGACTGTAGAAAATACGAATACAAAAGCTTCAGCATATAATGCCCTGGCAATGAGCGGTACACCCCAGGCATACCCTGTCCTTCTGAAAGCCGCCAAAAGCTATGGTTACCGCTGGGAACGTACAGGCGCCACAGCAGCGCTTAT
>DNOQ01000086.1:0-1271 GCA_003501665.1 Bacteroidales bacterium
AAAAACTAAAAAATAATTTATAGTGTCAGACGATTTAATACATTTGATCATTATGTAATCTGCGGATGAAAACTGTTTTTCTCGGCATAGGGACTAATCTGGGCGAGAGGGAAGAAAATCTTCGAAAGTCGATTAAGCTGATTGAGGAGCATATTGGCAGAATAATTAATTTATCATCCGTATATGAAACAGAGCCGTGGGGTTTTCAGGCCGGAAACAGTTTCCTTAATATGGCAGTAAAAGCCGAAACAAAGCTTTCACCTTCAGGATTACTGGGAAGAATACTTATGATAGAGGCATTGATGGGCAGGCTCAGGGAAGGCACGGAATATAAGTCGAGGATAATTGATATTGATATTCTGCTCTATGAAAACCGGATAATAAAAACTAAAGTACTGGTAGTTCCCCATCCGAAAATAGTGCAAAGGAAGTTTGTATTGGTACCTCTTTCCGAAATTGCCGGAGAAGTTGTACATCCTGTAGCAGGAAAGAGTATTCAGGAGTTGTTGAAAGTTTGTAAGGATGAACACTATATCGTACCATTATCCGCAAAACTATAATAATCCTTGTCTGAAATTATAAGATGATCAAGGAGCTGAATATCCATAAAGCTTCCGGCTTCCTTGATCTTTTGAGTGATTTTCGTATCTGCCTCACTGGGATTCAAATTACCGGAGGGATGGTTATGACAGAGAATGATCCCTGAAGCGAGGTATTCAACAGCCTTTTTCATAACAATTCTCACATCAGTAACTGTTCCGCTGATGCCTCCCTGGCTGAGTTTCATTTTGTTGATAACCTTGTTTGAGCGGTTAAGATATAAAATCCAGAATTCCTCATGAGCGAGATCGGAAAGAAGTGGCTGAAAGATATCTGCCACATCCTTTGAACATTTTATCTGGATTGTTTCCTGGACTTCTGCCAGTTTTCGTCTTCTGCCGAGTTCAAGGGCGGCAGCGATCGTAACTGCTCTTGCCGGCCCTATTCCGTGAAGTTTTCTGAGATCTGCAATGGCAAGTTTCCCGAGGGTATTAAGGTTGTTATTTGCCATGCTGAGCAATTCGCGCCCAAGATCGACCGCCGATTTATCTCTTGTGCCTGAACTGATAAGTATACCCAGCAGCTCGGCATCGCTCAAACTGGAGGTTCCTTTCTGTATAAGCTTTTCCCTGGGCCTGTCCTCGGCAGCCCAGTCAGTGATTTTTAACGACATGCAGCGAAAAAATTAATTCCATATGCAATATAAGAAATTAACTGAAAATAAAAAATGC
>DNOQ01000086.1:1422-7478 GCA_003501665.1 Bacteroidales bacterium
TGGTTCATACAATATTTCTTAAGGCCAACAGCTTCTTCAAATGCGCTTATAAACCTCATGGAGAAAGTTGCATAATCCTCCTTTTCAAAATAAGTATAAGTCTCATCAGGAGTTGAAGGTATATCTGCGAAATCATTACTCCCGGAGAACCTGACAATTTGGGATCGTGTAAAATCCACACGCTTACCCTCAATCAGATTATAAAAATACCAATCCTTTTCCATGCGGGTCTTCAGAATTTCACCGCCAAAAATATCATACATCAACCTTGAAATTATGCTGCTCTGACCAACGGCATGTCTATTAGTTTTAGAAACGGGATTGTTTTCCAGAGCCAGGGTTTTCTTAAGTGCTTTTTGTACAATTTTACTGTTAACCATCTTCTTTTGTTATTTGCCGATTTATGTAAATTAGATTTTGAATGTTTCATTGATAATTTGTAACGATTAGAAATGAAATTTCAAACAGGTAATTTAAACCTTTTAAATTTAGAATATATTACAATATACTGGTAAAAGTTTACATGATTCACACATTCACCAGTGAGTTATTATTGGGATGCAGACAACTTTACTCAAAATACCGGAATGCGCCAATGTGTGAATGATGTAACTCCCGGGAGGAATTGTGTAAAGGTTTTTAAAGCAGACTAAAATATCTTTGCTATTATGGGAAGATATATTCTTTTTAAAATAGTTGGGGTGATAGTAACGCTTGTACTATTGATTAAATTCTTAGCAATATTTATTATTGAGCCAGGGATCAGGGAAAGAATAAATGCAGAATTGAATGAAGAGAACAGAGGTTATCTGGTTGAAATAGACAAGGTCCATATTTTGATTATCAGATCAGGTGTAGAACTTGAAAACATCAGAATACACTCAAAGGAAGAACAAAAAAGTGAGTGGAATTTAAATGGAGTAATTGCTTCCATGAAATTCAAAGGAATCAGGCTCCCAAAGGCCATATTTAAAAAAGATATTTATTTCCGTGAAGTAATTATATCAAATAGTTATATTAAGGGTAAGATTCCGTTTTCAAGGGAAGCAATACCTCCAATAGTAACACCTTTTAACCTGTGGATAAGTAAAATACTTTTTGATACAATTGACATAGAAATTGAAAACACTTTAAACCCTCAGGCTTATTCGGTGAAAGAAGGTGTTTTAAAAGTGAACGGATTACAACTTAAGAAACTGGATACCTTATCTCTGAGTATTATTAATCAATTTGATTTCGGGGCCGAAAAAATTGTTGCGGTTTCGCCTGACGGCATGCATTCATATACAGCCGGCGGAATTATCTATTCTGAAGCTTCAAACAGCTTTGCAATAGACTGCTTTTCCGTTCATCCGAATTACGAAGATTATGATTTCACATCACGGTACCAATTTCAAACGAGCCGTATTGAATCCCTCTTCAGCAATATTTCCTTTTACGATTTTAGTCCTGCAGATTATCTAAGTTCCGGCAATCTCATAAGCTCCTGGATTGAAATAGGTAAAATGGACATGAAAGTTTTCCGTGATAAGCGAAAAGAATTCCGGCATACTAACAAGCCGGTATTCCAGAATTTGATCTACAATTATCCCGGCATTATTCAAATTGATTCAATCGGCCTTTTAGACGGGGATGTCACTTATGCTGAACATGCTGAGGAGGCAAACGATCCGGGAATTGTCAGCTTTAATGAGATCAATGCTAAAATCTACAAGATATCTAATGACACTATTTACAAAACAAGAAGCGCTTTTTTAGAACTCAAAGGTAATGCTCTGCTTATGGGAAAAGGGAAGATGACCATTTTATTAAAAGGGAGAATATTTGACAGTCAGAATACTTTTTCATTGGATGGAACTCTTTTGGATATGGAGGCAAATGAACTGAACCCTATTCTGGAGAAATCTGCTTTTGTTTATATTACATCCGGAAAAATAGATGCAATGAATTTCAGCTTTACTGCAAATAACACTAAAGCAACCGGAAAAATGACACTGCTTTATAATGGATTGTTTGTTACCGTTAAGAATAAACGGACGGATGATACAACAGCCTTAAGAGAGAGATTTATTTCATTTATTGCTAACAGAAGAGTGCTGGATTCAAATCCGGTCCAGGGAGAAGAAGTGAGAGTTGGAATTATTGATAGTAAAAGAGATCCTGAAAGATTTCTTATTCATTATTGCTTCAGGTCAATCCTGTCAGGAATGAAATCGAGCTTTATGAGAAATCCAAAGTAATAATAGAATGAACAACATAATTCATAAATTTCCCCGGTTTGTCCGGAATATAGTATTTTCATTTGGTTCATGAAGACGAAGCCTGTTTCTAAGCATAATAATCTCATCCTGCAAAGTAGTAATTCTTTGTAACAAATGTATTATGGTCTCAATACCTTCCAGGTTAATATTGAATTCGTAATAAAAACGAACAATTTTCTCTAATTTCTGTAACTGTTCAGCATCAATAAATCCTGATTCTTTAATTGTTGTGATCTTTATCAATCCGTTTTGTTGTAATGAGCTGATAAATGAAATCTCAATTCCATGGTTTGTACAGAGCTCGTCTATAGCTATTAAAGATTCAGGTTGCATTATACGGATATTAAAATTATGATTGAGACAATTCGGTAAATAGTCTTTTTTGCTTTTCAGTCAGGTTTGTTGGAGTTTTTATATTAAATGTTATATATAGATCTCCATATTGCCCTTCATTTTTATAAACAGGGAATCCCTTATTTTTTAATTTTATTTTGTATCCATTCGGCGTTTCGGGGTTTACTTTCAGTTTTACTTTTCCGTTTAATGTATCAATTGTGATTTCACCTCCCAACACTGCTGTGTATAAATCTAAATTTATTGCAGTAAATAGATCATTACCCAATCGTTTAAATCTGGGGTGGTTGGCTATTGAAAATGTAATGAATAAATCACCATCCGGGCCGCCATTTATGCTGTGTCCTCCATGCCCTGATATTTTAATTGTTTGTCCGTTTTCAATTCCGGCAGGTATATTAATTCTTATGTTTTTCCTGTTTACTGTTAATGTTTGTTTGTGGGTTTCATAAGCATCTATGAGGTCAAGGTGTAATTCTGCATAATAATCTTCTCCTTTGTATTTCATCCTCCTGTTTCTGCCAGCGGTTGATGATCCGCCAAACATAGATTCAAAGAAATCGGAAAATCCTTCTCCCGAAAATGTTTCAGAGTAAGTTGCTCCTTGTGGATTTGAAGATTGTTCATGATATTGTCTGGCATTTTCAAATTGTTCAGAATGTTGCCAATCCTTACCGTATTGATCATATTTCTTACGCTTTACAGGATCGCTCAATACTTCATTGGCTTCATTTATCTGTTGAAAGTTCTTTATTGCATCTTTATCATTAGGATTTAAGTCGGGGTGATACTTTCTGGCTAACTTCCGATAGGTATTTTTGATATCCTTCGGCGTTGCAGTTTTTTCTACCCCCAATATTTTATAATAATCTAAGAAAATCATCCGATTAATAAGGTCTGCTGATCAGACCTTATACTAGTTCTACAAATAATTTCGGCTTTCATGGCTTTTGCTATTGAAAAACCTATTTCTGCCACTTTTTGGGCAGTTGGATCATAATCCAGATCAATCAGTACTTTTTTCATATTGGAGTATTGAGAATCTGCAGTTTTCACTGCTTTTGTTAATACAAAGGTGAATTCCTTTAAATTGGGAATGTATTATACAGCTTTGGGAATACTGAAATAATCCGGAGTTTATTTGCAGATATTATTTTTTAGGAGCCTGCCATACTACCAATCCTCCTACCGCCATTACAGCAATACCAACCAGTGGTGACCATGCGAGCTTATGTCGTTTGTTTGCCGTTATATTAATATCTCCGATTTTCGCTACTCTTTCTCTTGAGAAGAAGGTAACGGTTGTAAAAATGGTTAGCACTAAACCAATCAGAATGAGGGCAAATCCTGCTTTTTTCATGACGTATTTTTATTAATAATCTTAACGAAGGTAGGTTAAGCTTAAAGAAAAACCGTTACACAATTATTTTAAAGAGTTACATCATTCATACATTCACCAGAAAGGTGAGCTGATTGCATCCAAAATTCTGAGGGGGAAAGAAAGAAGTTTTTAAGGATTGTCCGGTTAAATAAAACCTGAAATATCGACCACCGATAAAAGGCATATTTGCTCATCGCCGGTAACTATACCTTCCATATAAACCCGGCATAAGGGCTTATTGTCATAACCAAGGTTCACTTTGCACGATTCTTTGGTATGACTGGTATAAACTTTACTGAAAAAATCGTTAAATACAGGCTGCGAATCTTTTGAAATGAACAGCTTAAAGTTGCTGTTTAACAAACTAAAGCGTTTCTCACCAAGCATTTCAGCGCCAGTGAAGTTCAGATCGCAGATGCTGCCATCACTTTCGAGTGTAAAATAGCCCATTGGGGCAAAATCGTACAACATGGTGTATTTTTTCAGAGCCATTTCTGCAGTTTCATAAGCCTGTAGCAACTCTTCGTTCTGCATTTCCAATTCTATCTGGTGTACCTGCAGTTCATGCATAAGCTTCTTCACATCAGTCTCTATAACCGGTTTGTCAGCTTTTTTTTGCTTATTCCTGAGTTGTTCTTCAGCTTTTTTACGCAATATTTCAGGATCTGTGAAATTCTGGTCTCCGTTAGTCATAGTTAAGTTATTTTTTTGTCATAATAATTCCGGTTGGCATCATCAGGTTGTTGCGTATTACATTTGCAGACCATTCAATAACCCGGACATTGCCACCAGCTGTTATTACCTGCATTTTGAATTTGCCACCCGTCAATCTCTTCAGCATCTCATTCATATCTTTTTCAGTCTTTTTTCGCACCGGTTCAGGAATGAACATATGAATGAAATATTGGTTTACCGAATCTTCACGTTTTTTACCAAAAAATGTCTCAGCTTCACTATTAAATTCCAGTATTTTCAAATCGGCTGATAATTTAATAATTACATCTGAAGATGAATCTATAAGAAAATGATTCATCTGCTCTGTTTCGTGGTATTTAACTTCCACCTGCTTTAGATCAGAGATGTTGATAAAAGTGATAACCAGGCCATCTATCCGGTCGTCGAAGGTTCGATATGGCATAATCCGAACAGAAAACCATCTTCCGTCCCCGGTGGCAATTTGTTTTTGTATAAAAATCAGAGTCCTTAATACTTCGAAAGCATCTGCAGACAATTCGGGGTATATAAGGTCAGAAACCAGATCTGTAAAAGGTCTCCCAATGTCACTTTTTATCAGTTTAAAAATTGTGGTAGCCTGAATAGTATAACGACGGATGTTCAATTCTTTGTCGAGGAATAAGGTGGCAATATCGGTACTGTTGAGCAGGTTTTTCATATCATTGTTCACCCGTAAAAAATCATCTACCTTCGCCTGTAATTCTGCGTTCACAGTTTGAAGCTCCTCATTCAGGCTTTGCATTTCTTCTTTCGATGTTGTAAGTTCCTCATTGGCAGATTGCAGTTCTTCGTTGGTAGATTGTAATTCCTCGTTTGCAGATTTCAATTCTTCCTGTGAAGTCTGCATTTCTTCAAGAATGCTCTGCATCTCTTCACGTGTGTGTTCCAACTCATTTTCCAGCTCCGATTGCCTTATACTGGCATAAGTTTTCCCGCCTTTTTTTATCCTGGGTCTTGTATCATGGATCTCCGGCACATCAGTAAAAATTATCATTATTGTGCCATATAACGGTTCGGGTTTATCAATCCACTGGATGTTTATATTTACGGTTCGTGTACCTCCGTTTGTACCTAATTTGAGGTTGTGCAAAACCAGGGATTCTTTATTAATTATGGCTTTACGGAAAGCGGCGGAAAATTCGTGGCGCAAACCTTCCCTTAACATTGCAAAGATATTCAGGTTTGCTTTACCGACTGCCGGTTCCAGGTATTTTCCGGTACGTCCGCTTATATAAATGATGTCGCCATTTTCGTTCACCAGAACACCTGCAGGTGAGAAATTCTGCAGCACCATTTGATCTGCAAGAGTCTGAATATTAAGTATT
>DNOQ01000086.1:7507-7758 GCA_003501665.1 Bacteroidales bacterium
AGCAATTTTTTCTGCAACTCAGAATCCATGTAAATAAGAAGATTACGGCATGAAAGGATATCTATCCTGGTAAAAGGCGGATGCATGATAATGTTGTGTTGGGCAAATACAACCATTTCCCTTATTTCAGAATTAACGCGGTAACCGTCATCCGTTGTAATGAAAAAGCGGTTCAGCCGGTTTGTTGAAACATCGGCAGAAATATTTGAAGGAAATATGCCTTTTCTGGCTGTATCAATAGCTTCATTGTC
>DNOQ01000086.1:7870-8472 GCA_003501665.1 Bacteroidales bacterium
GGATTTTCCTGCAAAAAATGGACGTACGATGAAATCTTATCAATTTTATGTATCCCCATACGTCTTTCAATACGGCGATATACAGTATTCTTTTTATACAACGAAAAGTCATTGCCCGTATAGGAACGCAGCAGGATAATAATTTTCTCGAGAGAGCTTTTGTCTTTAATCTCAATATCCAGATCTGATTTGAGAACAGGAATATGTTTCAGAAAATCCAGGAGTCTTCCGGGCAACTCTCCGGCCGGGGCCACAATATCTGCCAGGACTGAATCGATGGCATTTCGGGGCATACTGTCGAATTTTGCTGTGGCAGGTTCCTGTACCATCACTATACCGTTTTTTTCTTTTATAGCACGAAGTCCTGTGCTGCCGTCAGAGCCCATGCCTGAAAGAATAAGACCGATACCTCGTTCCTGCCGGTCGTCGGCAAGCGAGCGTAAGAAAAAATCAATCGGAAGACGCAGCCCTCTCGCTTCCACCGGTTCAAACAGGTGCAGTACACCCTTCAGGACAGACATACTTTTATTTGGTGGAATTACATAGACGCAATCCGGCTTTACGGACATACGGTCTTTTACCTGAAAAACTCTCATTTTTGT
>DNOQ01000421.1 GCA_003501665.1 Bacteroidales bacterium
TTCCAGACCTGGCAAAAGCTTGTTGAAGCCGAAACTGTTAACCTGATGAATGAAGATAAAGTATATCTGTCAGACGGACGATTCCGCAACAGTACGGCAAACCTTGTTCGCAATTTCCTCGATTGTGTGAAATCGCGGCAAACTACATACTGTACGCCGGAAGAGGGGCATCGTTCCACCTGCCTTGCACACCTGGCAACTATTGCACTACTTACAAAGGAAAGACTTGAATGGGACGGTAAAGCTGAAAGATTTACAAACAGTGAAAAAGCAAACCAGTTGCTTGAATATGAATACAGAAAGCCATATCATCTTTAATTTATTAAGCAAAATGGATTATGGAACTTAAAAAAATATCAGGAGTATTGCTTGTCCCGCTTTTCCTGATCTTTATCACCGGGCCGGCCATGGCTCAGGTTCAGGAAAAAACATTTGAACAGATGGAGACTGAGCGTACAGATCTCTATGCCACCCGGCTTGAAAATTATCTCAGGATGTACCTGGTTGATCAGTATAATGAACGGGCAGAAAAATTCTGGAACCGCGATTACAGCAGTCCGGATGCTTTCATCAGAAGTGTTGAGCCAAACAGGGAGCGGTGGAGATCAGTTGTAATAAAGCCGCCTGTTCTTTCCAAGACCGGTCCGTTGGTAAGACGACCTTATACGGTCGAGGGTATTAAAGGAGAGTGGATTGAATTGCCGCTTGGCCCCATTACAGCTCAGGCTTTTATTGCATTTCCCGGGAGACAGAACAACAACAAACCTTTGCCTCTTGTTATTGCACAGCATGGCATCGGAAGCACCCCGGAATCAACTTTTAAAGGAGGAGGCTATAATACGTATGCCACGGAACTTCTTAAAGCGGGATTTGCAGTACTGGCCCCTATGAACCTCAGGACCATTGAAAGAAGAGGCCGCATTGAAAGGCTGTGCAGATTGGCCGATATAAGTCTTCCGGGGATTGAGCTTGCCCGCTTACAGCATCTTCTTGATATAGTCCTTGAAGATCCGCGTATCGATGATCAGAGAGTGGGCATGTGGGGATTATCTCTGGGTGGTATGGCAACAATGTTCTGGATGCCATTGGAACCCCGGATAAAAGCAGGAGTGGTCTCTGCATGGTTCAATCATCGCCGTAACAAAATGGTAATACCCGATGACCGGTACTCCTGTTTTCTGGTAACAACAGAGGAGCATGCATTCTTTTCAGGATGGCTGACTGAATTCACCGATCACGATGTAGTTTCACTTATATGTCCCCGTCCTCTTCTGATTCATCACGGAAAAGCCGACAGGATTGCATGGTGGCCCCAGGTGATTGAAGAATTCAATATTGCTAAAACTCACTATGAAAAACTGAATATCCCTGAGAGGATCGGGATCGAAATCCACGATGGGGGACATGAGGCTATAGTTGAAAGCGGAGTGAAATTTATGGCAGGGTGGTTAAATCCTGATCAGAAATATTAACCTGTTCCTCCCGTGCTTTACCGTTAAAGTAAAGTATTGTTCCAAGAATTGGTATCAACGGATAAAACAAAGCGCTTGCCATAGCCGATAGCGTAATGTATAATGGATTCTGCATGAAGTTCATTGCATTTAAAGCTTCATCAGGATCAGTCAGACTTTTTATATAACTTCCGGTGAAAGGGATCATAATAAGAGCGTTAAGTATCATGGACGCGATTAAGATTATTACAAAAAAAACAGCCACCCAGCCTATGTTTGACCAGAATCCCCTGTGAGCCAGGGTAAAAGTCCGGCTGATCGCATTTGCAATATCGGGTCCTTCAATCATGAGTATCGGCATGAAGAAAAGGTAGATGGTCATAATATACAGCATTGCAAAAACTACCCCGATAACAAGTACAAACAATCCGAAGATCAGTGCCAATGATGCAAAAACCGAAAAAAGAACCATAATGATCAGATATGGAATATAATATCTCAATGATTTGTAAGCTGAAATAAAAATCGTGACTTCATTATCAACAGGATTAAAGATGACATAATAATGCAGGATTGTAATACATAGCAGACTGACAAGAGAAATTGCTGCCATTGGCCATATCATCCCCCTTAATTTATTCAGCATCTCCATCGGATCCGTTAAATTCATAAATTCACTGAAATCAAACATCAGTGTAAATAATTGTATCCCCAGCGACATTATGAATGATGAAATGAACAATACAATGAATCTGTTCTTATAAAAAGCCCACATTGAACTCATTGCACTGTCAAGATCATGTTTGCGGTATAACGGATGACTGCTGAAAATATCCATAACTCTGAATTTATTTTACCAAAACTAATATTTATTGTACTCACCACTCACCACTCACCTCTCATCGCTCACCTCTCATCGCTCATCACTCGGCGCCCTGCTTTGCCAGCCGTAGCCTTCTGTGACCACCGTAGCCAAAGCGAAGGTGGTGGCGGAGGCCGGAGCCCTGTGCCCTGCGCCACTACTTCCCCTTCCTCCAGTCCCTAAGAATATTCGAAAACGGGATGACATTTTTTCTTCTTCTCGGATGGAAGATACCTTCTTTTGCAGATTTGACATCTTCAATTGTATAAAATGCCCTCGGATTATAGCTGTTGATAATTTTGAGAACATCTGCTATCTCGTTTCTATGTATAATAGTATAAATAATATGTATCTTTTCCTTGGCTCCATGTGCTTCAATTGAAGTTGCTCCGTAACCGTTGCAGTTAAGTGATTTAATAAGATCCAGTCCTTTCTCTCCGGTGAATACCCTGATCATCTGAATTCCCATGGCCAGTCGTTCCTCGATGATCATTCCGACAAAATTTCCCGAGGCAAATCCTGCAGCATAAGCAATGTAGTTTATATAATTATCGAGATTTTGCATTATTCTGCTCACGGCTATAATCCAGATAAGGACCTCAAAAAAACCCAGGAACGGGGCGATATATTTTTTGCCTTTCGAAACAAATATTATTCTGAGTGTACCGAGTGACACATCACACACACGTGCAAGGAAAATCAATACCGGCAAAAGTCCATAACTGAAAATGTTCGAATCGAAAAAAGAAGTTTCCATGTTATTGTTTGTTTCTCACGTGCAAAGATAGGAATCTGGAATAAAGGCACAAAGGCACAA
>DNOQ01000386.1:0-3679 GCA_003501665.1 Bacteroidales bacterium
TCATCAGGTAATCCGTATGAACCATGCGCAAGATATTTTGCCCAGACTGACAGGTTTTTTTCTTTTGGTATCCCGGCCGCCCAGAGAGTCTTGATCTCACTGGCAAAGTACATACTGCTATCTGAAATTGCATAATAAAAAGGCTTTACGCCAAAACGGTCGCGGGCAGCAAATAATAGTTTTCTTTTATTATCCCATATTACAAATGAGAACATACCGTTAAGCCGTTGGAGCATGTCCTTTCCCCACTTTTTGTAGGCTGCAATAACTACTTCAGTATCTGAAACAGTTGAGTACTTATACTCATTTAGCTGTAACCGGAGTTCCCTGTAATTGTAAATCTCGCCGTTCATAACAATGATAACCTGACCGCAATTGCTTATCATTGGCTGATTAGCCTTGGGGCTCAGGTCAATTATGCTTAACCTGTTATGGCCCAAGGCAATGAATTCACCTTCCCATGTGCCCATAGCATCAGGACCTCTGTGGTTCTGTGCTTTGAGCATCTTGTTTAATAAAAAAGATTTTTCAGGACAGGATCCGATAATACCAGCTATACCACACACAATTTCAGGCTTTTAATAAAATGATTAATAATAAGCTGCTACGTCAGCTATCGGATCATTACAATATCTGCATTTTTAGGCGTGCTGCAATTTCTTCAGCCATGCTCCAATCTTCAATTGTATCAATATTGACATAATATTGTTTTTCAGAAACCAGATAACTTATCGTGTCACCATACAATGAACCCTGATTAGTTATTACGGATGTCCTGGTTAAATATATTGATCCATCACGGTAAAAAGCCTGTGGCAGGTCATGCCTGCGTTTTATTATCTCCTTCTCGCCGGTAGCTATTCTTAAATGATCATTCCCGGTTTTTTCAAAAATCCAATGAGGGTTGAAATTATTTGGCAGGGGCAGCACGCTTATCAATGAATCAGTTCCTGCCTCGATGAACCTTTCTATAGCCTTATCAATAAATCCTTTTTTTCTGAACGGACATGTCGGCTGCAGTAAACATACTGCATCATAAGTTCTCCCTTTGTCTCTAAGAAACCCGACAGCATGAGCCACTACATCAACAGAGGAGGCTGTGTCAGATGCCAGGTGACCAGGGCGTATAAACGGAACGTTTGCTCCAAGACTGACTGCAATCTGAGCTATATCATTACTGTCAGTACTGACAATAATATCCGTCAGCAGTTCAGCCCCTAGTGAAGCTTCAATAGTATATTGTATAAGAGGCTTACCGGCTAAAAGTTTTATGTTTTTCCCCGGTACACCTTTTGAACCGCCACGGGCAGGAATTATTGCCAATATTTTCATTAGAAGGTAATGGTTTTATGGAACCTTAACGCTATAGTAGCCAGGAGATCAGCAATATTCCGGCCTGCATCACCTCTGCCATATACTGCAGAAGATTCAGCTTTCCCATTGCTTAAACAGGAATGAACGGCATTTAAAATCTGTTCCTTTGAATAATCAACATCAATAACATTATTCCCCCGCTCCCGTTTATTTTGTCTGCTGCCAATATTTATTGCTGGTACGCCAAGATATGCACATTCACGTATTCCAACGCTTGAGTTCCCGACCAGGCATTTTGAATTTATCAGTAACCTTAAAAAATCTGAACTTTCCATATTCTTAAAGAAATGCATATGCTTCAGCTCATATTTCTCCCTAAAAGCCCTAATCCCGGTTGAAGTCCCGTCAGAGCCAGCATCCACATTTGGCCAAAACCAAAGTACAGAGGTGTCAAGATCTTTTAAAGCATAGAGAGTCTCTTCGACATGGCACCTGCTTTCAGAATACTCATTTGTTACAGGATGCTGCATTACAACAATATATCCATTTTTAAGATCAGGCTTTGCTCCCACACCTCCATATTTTGAATAAGGATCAAAATTAAGAAGTGGGTCTTTTGCCACTTTGGCCGCAATATCAATCGATGGACAACCTGTATTAAAGACAAACGCAGGATCCTCGCCCAGCCTCAGGACACGCTCCATTGCATCTGCAGATGCAACAAAATGATAATCTGCAAGTTTAGTAATGCTGTGTCTTACCTTTTCATCAATATTACCGGACACTTCTCCTCCCTGGATATGCGCAAGGGGGATATTCATGTAAGTTGCAGCCACGGCTGTGGCCATTGTCTCAAAACGGTCTGCAACAGTTACAACGATATCAGGCTTAAGATTATTAAACACCGTTGACAGTTCAAGGATACCTATTCCTGTTGTCTTCGCAGCGGACATCAGGTTCTCTCCCTCAAGCACATTAAAAACGCGGCTGTTTATTTCAAATCCGTCCTTTTCAATATAGTTTACGGCAGTGCCATATCTGTCCAGTAATGCAGAACCCGAAACAACAAGCTGTAACTCCAGCAAGGGATGTTCCTTAATTGCCTGTAGCACTGTTTTAACCCTGCTGTAACTAGGGCGTGCCGTTATTACAATACAGATTTTTCTTTTCCTCATATAATATCATCATTTTTTAAAAATGACCAGGTTTTAAGTTCATTTTTTAATGTTTTACCGATAACGGTCAAAAAATCTGATGCTGGAATCCCGTATCCTTTTGGCTTTTTGGCTTCAAGCATTTCAGGAGTTATTACAGTTCCAGCCTTTAAGTCCCTGTTAACTGCGAGGGATTTTTCAAACATGTTTTTCAGATCCGTGAAAGCCAAAGTATCGTCTTTTTTCACAGGATTATTTAAGGATTTTTCAATTTGTCTGATACCTTTAACCAGTATTTTTACCTGATCCATTGTAATTGAAGCAGGTGCATCAGGTCCAAACATTTCTTTATTAAAAACAACATGAAATTCCAATATTTCTGCATTTAAAGCAGAAGCAGCAAGACAGGCATATATGTCACCGGAATGGTCGCTGAATCCAACTGGTACGTTATATCTTCTCTTAAGTTCCTGCATAACATTTAATCCCCATTCTTCAGGTTTGGAGGGATATGCTGTTGTGCACTGAAGTANNATGAGCTCATCCCTGAAGAAAGAATTACTGGTTTACCTATCTTGGCAATCTTTTCAAGCATAAGCAGATTAGATACTTCGCCTGATCCAATCTTATACTTCTTTACTTCCAATTTTTCAAGAAGATTAACTGCAGCATTACTGAAAGGAGATGCCATAAATTCCATTCCACTCTCTTCACAATGTTTTTTAAGTCCTGCCCATTGTTCAGGAGTAAATTCCATGCGCTTCCAGTAATCGTATCTTGTGGCATCTTCAAGGCTAAATTTTATTCTGAAAGCTTCATAAATACTGCTCTCGGCTTCAGCAATATGGATTTGAAACTTAATTGCATCGACACCGATGCCTTTTAATGCATCAATATAGGAATGAGCTATCCCCAGGCTGCCGTCATGAGCCTGGGCAATTTCGGCGATTATGAAGACATCATTATTTTGCATTATTATTTTGTTTATCGTTCCAGGTTTATTTCGGGCACTGAGTCTTCGGCCATTTCAGGGAGCTGCTTTGCGGTTTAGGGTTTCAGGATCCCTGTTCCACGTTGAAGTTCTGAAGGGCCGATGTCTAAAGGTCAAAAATTGACTTATCATTCAATTTAGTTTAACTTTATGGTTGTGAAAGTTAAATTCTAAAACGTATTACCATGAAATCAAAGTTCTTTACGTTAGACTGGAAGGA
>DNOQ01000386.1:3727-3926 GCA_003501665.1 Bacteroidales bacterium
GTGTTCACATGGGTCACCATGAAGCCTGTACTGATAGCCGGGATCTCAGCAGCTCTTTCGTACCTTCTGAAATGCCTGATGACAAATTCGCAGGATGTAATGTTCAAACGCGAGCCCGGGCCTGCCTAGAGTCCAAAATGCCCTGTGTCAATCCACCTCATGTCGAGCAGGGACCAGAAGTCGAGTGCGAGACCGTTCA
>DNOQ01000290.1 GCA_003501665.1 Bacteroidales bacterium
CAGGTTGGGCCAGGTACGGCTCCAGCCTCTTGGAAGCGTACAACCGTGGAAATTAACCATTATCCTGTTGTCGGCCGCATCTTTCAGGATATCGAAATACTGACGGATGATGCCCTGTTTATCGCTCTGGAAAAAGTCAACTTTCACCCCCTTCACCCCCAGGGCAGCCAGTTTTCTGAATTCCTCCCTGCGCTTTTCTGTGTCGTTCATAATGTCGCGGGGCCGTTCGGTCACGGAATTATGGGCGCCGCCAGAATTGTACCACATCCAGATCCCGACATTTCTTGAACCGGCATATTGCACAAGCTGTTCGATGTTGCCTCCTTCCATAAGATCCCAGTTGGCATCCACCAGAGAATACTCCCACCCCATGGCCGCAGCCAGGTCTACGAATTTTTTCAGTGCAGAAAAGTTCTTCGGACTTGCTTCATCGCTCCACCAGCTCCATGATGCCCGGCCTGGCCTGATCCAGGAAATGTCGGGAACAGCAGAAGGCGGATTGAGCACCGTCACCAGGTCGGATTCCACCACATCTGCGAGGTCATTGCCAAGGATGATCACACGCCAGGGCATGTGCCAGGGAAGTGTGGAGGAGGGCTTTTGAGGCACCGTTTCATTTGCCTCGGCAGCCTCCGGCATTCGGATCGTGTAGAGCCCGTTTTCTGCCTGCTGACTGAGGTGAGCACCAAAGTAAGATTCATCCACTCCGGCTTCTGTTAACAGGAGCCAGACACCTGCCGTTTGAAAAAGTGCCGGGAATGACCATCCTTCTGCGGAAGGAGCCGGTGTACCCAGAGGAATACCGTTGTGGTAATAGGTTTCATAGGCCGGACTCCATTGGGTGACCTTGTCATAAGGCTGCATCCAGGCCTTTCCTTCACTGGCAGGTATAAAACCGGTCAGCTCTGCCTCAATGGTATAATACGAAGAATCGTACTCCGGAAAGCCATAGCGGAATGCCACCCCGTCATCGTAGCATCGTATGATGAGTTCCATCAGGTGGCTCTGTTCATTCCTGAAGGTCAGAACCAGTTCTCTGGCTTTGTTGTGAATGACCCGTTTTTTCCCTGTGACCATTTCAAATGTCTCATCGATCTGTTCCGGGAGTGAGACTTTAACAAAGGCCAGTCCTTTTGAAAAATCAGCATCGTTCCTGACCAAACCCAGGGGTGACTGACTGATCACGGTCGCCACATGGACTGATTCTTCGAGGGACACTTCGTAGACAAGTCGTGAATCTTTGAGCATCAGTGTGAAACGGACTTTCCCGCCGGGAGAGGTCAGCGACCATTCCTCCTGACTACCGGTGCAAGAAAGCAGGACGGTGACCAACAAAATTACAGCGGACAGAAATGGAATTCTTCGTAGTTTCATAAGCTGGTGTTGTTGTGGTTCATTCTTATTTCAGGTCCGTCGTGCAATGCGAATTGCGTTTTATTTTCCGAACCTTTTTATTGCTTCTTCCATTATCTCCACAGTGGCTGTCGCGCCTGAGCGGGTCGCCCCCGCCGCCCTCATACTGAGTATGCTGTCAAGTGTCCTTACCCCACCGGAACATTTAACCTGCACCTTCGGGCTGCAATGTCTACGCATAAGTTCAATATCCGCCACTGTAGCACCCGTATAATTGTAGCTGCCATCAGCCTGTTTAACAAATCCGAAACCCGTGGATGTTTTCACGAAATCTGCTCCGGAACTTGTGCATATCTCACATAACCTTATTTTATCTTCATCCCTGGTAACATAATCTGTTTCAATAATTACTTTAACAATTGCATTATTGCCGTGACATGTTTCCGTAACTGCTCTGATCTCATTCTCAACGTAATCCCAGTCTCCCCCCAGTGCTTTGCCGATGTTTATAACCATATCGATTTCGACAGCACCGTCCTTACAGGCCTGTTCGGCTTCAAAAACCTTAACCGCAGTGACACTGTTACCATGAGGGAATCCGATGACGCATCCCACCAGAACATTACTCCCCCGCAGGAGCTCAACTGCCTGCCTGACAGCATATGGTTTTACACATACCGACGCCACATCATATTTCCTGGCAATAGCACAATGTTTTTCGAGATCGGAATCAGTCATTGTAGGGTTAAGAACTGAATGATCGATCATTTTTGCCAATTCAGATACTTTGGTCATAATAATTCAATTTTTAAAAGGTTAATACTGCTTCGTCATCATTATGATAAGGAAATTCAGAAGAAACCTCCTTTTATCTTTTATCTTTTATCTTTTGTCTTTTATCTTTTCTTACCATTGTGCCGTTACGCCTTTTTTCACGTACTCACCCCCCAACCCCCCTCTCTGGTAAGCCAAAGAGGGGGGAGTAGTGGCGATTGCTTACTTTTATCTTTTGTCTTTTTTCTTTTTAACTGATGAAAGAATAAATTATCTTTACCTGATTTCCCTGTCCGGGAGAAACTCTTTAAGCAGCACCCTGAATTTATTGAGTGCCCTGTATATCTGAACCTTTACTGTATTCTCTGATATTCCGAGCTTATCAGCGATCTCCCTGTTTGTCATGCCTTCCATCCTGCTCATCATGAATATCTTCCTGCACTCATCAGGAAGTTTGCCCATTCCCTGCTCGATTCTTTCGCTCAGCTCCGACAGGTTTATATTACTAATGGCATCATTTTCAGATGAGAGAGGAATCAGTGCATTAAGTTTATCAATAGTCTCACCATTTACTCCCGGGAATCTGTTATGTTTTCTTGTGAGATAGTTAATACAGTGATTATGAACGCTGGTGAAAAGATAACCTGCAATTGAGGTTTTAATCTCGAGCCTTTTCTCCAGCTCCCATAACCTGACAAAAACATCCATCACCATGTCTTCCGCAATGACCTCGTTGCCGACTATATTATTTGCATAATTTTTTAAATCGGGGTAATAGGTTTTAAAAAGGAATTCGAATGCGTTTTTATTCCCGGCCTTAATCGATTCAACAATATACCTATCGGATGGAGTCAGCGTCATTTCACCATTTAATTAACTCATTGTAAGATTAATCTCTGTCAAATTTTTCAGATCATATCAATAATAATATATCCCGGATTACATATCTGAATAAATGCCTGTTGCATGAATCATTATTGTCTCTTATAAATGTCGGTACAGTTCCCAGCCCATGTAACTTTGAACAG
>DNOQ01000201.1 GCA_003501665.1 Bacteroidales bacterium
CCTCCGCTGGGATACTATTTTACTGTCCCGGCCTATGCGGCTGTATGGCTCGGGATTGAGAAACTGGCCGATCTGGAACCGGAAATACCTGAGGATATAGAGGAAATCAAAGACAAAGAATATAAGAATGTCAATGGCAAATCACTGCAGCTTGATATATACAGGTCTGAAAACACTGCCAGGCCTGCTCCTCTTCTTGTTTTTATTCATGGCGGCTCATGGAAAAGCGGTAAGCGATCGGATTACCTGGTTTATCTTTTAAGTTATGCCAGGAAAGGTTACATAACGGCCACTTTGTCATACAGATTGCTCAGGGACGGGCCCTATCCGGCTTGTATTGAAGATATTACCGATGCTGTCAGATGGCTTCACGAAAATGCGGAATGTTACGGATATGATCCTTCGCGCATTGCTCTGATCGGAGGCTCTGCCGGAGCTCACCTGGCTTTACTTGCAGGATATGGCTGGAAAAGCAGTGACATAACCGGTGACAATATAAATATGCAGTCAGCCGGTTTCGGAGTTAAGGCAGTGGTTGATATTTACGGACCGGCTGACTTAACAACCGAATATGCCAGGAACCACAGTCTGGTAACATCATTCCTGGACAAAACATGGGATGAAGCTCCTGAAATTTTTATTGAAGCCTCACCGGTTCACTATCTTGATAAAAATGATCCGCCCACTCTGATCCTTCATGGAACATCTGACCGGCTTGTTCCGGTCAGCCAGTCGGAGCGGTTAAAAGAAATACTCGATTCACTGGAAGTCCCGTGCATCTTCCATCCTCTTCCCGGCTGGCCTCATACAATGGATATAGTATTGAGGGTCAATGAATTTTGCCAGAATAAAATGGATGACTTTTTCAGGCAATATCTTAATTAATCTTCAATTCCTGTGCTACCATGGTTTTCCTGTTCCCTGAATAAGCCAGGTTCTTGACCATGGGCTGTTTTTCCCGTCGGTTGATGAATATGAAGTGGTTTCAAGTCCCTGAATAGCGGCTTCAACTTTATCGGGATTATATAACAATTCATTTGTACCGTAGTAAAACCTCAGGGGAATTGCACTCCTTTTCACAATTTTGCCCGGCGACAATGCCGGAAAACCTGTTCTTCTGTAATCAAACCATGCTTCAGCTGCTGCAGTCCAGCCGGCTATCCATTTCTGTTCAATTATCTGGCTCAGAGTACCCTCATAAGTTACTCCGGTTTCTTCAATATAATCATCGTATGAATTGACCAATCCCCATGCGTCCAGTGAAGCTTTTACACCGGCTTTATAAAAATCCTCTGCCGTACCACCAACTGTCCATCCTTTCAATGCAGCTTCTGCAAGAATAAAATTGACCTCTGCTGCAGATATGAGCCGTGATTTCAGATGTGTTCCTGATGGTGACTTGTATATGCTGCTGATATGTGAAGCGTGAGGATTTATCGGAGCCTGTTCCAGATTGGGACAGAGATTATATGCCTGCGGTAGTATTGACCACGAGGGAGGAAGTCCGACATATTCGGGATCCAGATCAAGCGGAGCTCCGTANNTCGCTATTTTATTTGCCCAGAGAGCAAGACGCGGATCTTTAAGAGCCTGTAGTTTCTCCACAAGGGTCGAACACATCTTAATTCTTCTCCAGTTTGTCTCGCTTACATCGAATGTAGTATTACATGGCCACGAATCGGAAGTGCTGTTACCAATATATTTTATATTCGCATCATCCGATGCATCCCTTATAACCGGATATTGCGAAGGGTTGCCCGCAATTTTCTCAATACCTGCTTTGGAAATGGCAGATTCCTTCGCGGATATCCTCATATAATATCTAAGAGCGAGTGAATTGGCAAATTTTCTCCATTTGGCAACAGAACCGCTGTAAAGAACATCCTGCACAGGATTGATATCGGAGTATTCTGCCTGGCTTTTTGATAATAGAGTATTTGCTGTTTCAAGGTAGGCAAGGATCCCGGTGTATATGTTTTTTTGCGGATCATATGAAGGCTTGAGATTTCCCGACTCTCCCTGTAATGCTTCTGAAAAAGGTGCATCTCCCCACAGGTCGGTTATCAATCCGTGATTATAAGCTTTGATTATTAATGCCACACCCTGGTAGAACTCCTGCCCGGAAGCTTCTGATTTCTTAAACATTTCCTCAGCATTTCTCAATATACCATAATAACTGCTCCAGTTCTGGTCGGACCAGTCATACCCGTTATGCCCTCCTGCCCAGCCATCTTTCTGAGTATGCTGCATTACACCTGCAATATCCCCGAAGCCCAGTCCGACAACATTTTGTCCGGTATATGTCAGAACAGTACCCATCAGGAGAAAAGGTTGTGCCTTGGCCGGATCAACACCATTGGGATTAATATTCAGCTCTTCCAGGTCAAGACAGGATACAACAAGTAACAGAAAAAGGATAAGAACCGCTGAAATTTTATATTTAATTGTTTTCATAATTTCAGATTTTTATTTTTCTAGAATGTTATGTCTAATTTAATTCCGATAGGGATTACCCAGGGTTCCAGGTTATATCTTTCAATCCCCTGTTTGAACTGTGTACCTCTTGTACCGCCTGTTGAACTTTCTGCCTGAAACGCCCTTTCAGGGTCAATCCCGGCTTTGGCTTTTGTCCAGAGAATAATATTGCGGCTGTATAATGAGAGAGCAATATTCTGAACGAATCCGATCCTGCTTATAATATCCCGGGGAACATTATAGCTCAAGGATATTTCTCTCAGTTTAATAAAATCGGAATCAAACATTGAAGGTCTGGCAAAACCCCAGGGGTAACTGACCACATAAGGCACAATAACTGTTCCTGCCTCACCAAGGTTCTCAATGTATGTTGTACCTCCCTCTCCGTCATCAACCGCCCATACACCCGGGACAAAGACACCGTCGCTCACATAAACACCGCTGTAATTCTCCCGGAATCCTCCGTATTCCGCGGTTGGTCCGCCAACAACATGGAATCCGTTCCTGATATACTTATCCTCATTTGCAACCAGCCAGTCACGTAATTCCTTTCCTGTCCTGCCACCGGGATGGATAAGATTATCAAGCCAGATCTGGGAACTGCCATCCTCAGCCATATACCTCTGCGTCTGGGATATGAACTGACCCCCGTTTCTCCAGTCGATAGTCATATTAAGTGAAAATGACTTGTAGGAAAGTGAACTCTGGAATCCCATTATAAATTTAGGATTATAATTACCGATCTTGTTTTTTGTATATCTCATTTCAATAGCTCCCCATTCCAGGTCGGCTTCATCGAGTATCGGATAACCATAATACGGAGAATTTTTATCAGTGACAGTAACAACTTCGGCATCATAAATTGAACCTATTTCATCACCCACATAGGACCATGCACCTCCTTTGGCATCTTCCCAGAATTTAATTACCTCAATCCCTTCGGCAATTTCGATTACCCTGGTACTGTTCCTTGTGAAATTTGCACTTACATCCCAGTTCCATGACGGGGTCTTTATCAGAGTTCCTCCAATCATGAACTCCCATCCCTTGCTCCTGATAAGGCCTGCATTTATGTTAACATAATCGGATCCGGTAGAGCTTGCAACAGGAATATTCCTTAATATCTGGTTACGGTTTTCAAGTATATAATAAGTACCCTCCAACCGCAGCCTGTGTCTGAAGAGACTCAGATCGATTCCTGCTTCCGTTGAAACAGCCTCTTCAGGTTTCAGATTAGGGGTAAGAATCTGCCCCGATTTGGATAATCTTGTCGCATCACCCCACTGACCTGCATTACCGTATGTATTATAGAGCTGATATGGATCCGTATCATTCCCCACCTTGGCCCAGCCGCCCCTGATCTTGAACAGGTCGATCCATTCACCCATGTTAATCATTTCATTTACAATAATGCTGAGCGATGCTGAAGGATAGAAATAAGACCAGTTCTCTTTCGGAAGTGTGCTTGACCAGTCATTACGTCCGGTAACATCAATAAATATCATGTCCCTGAATCCAAAGTTTATAAGTCCGTATAAACTATAAATCGCTTTCTGCGACCAGTAACTTCCATAATTCAGTGACCCTGACTTAATGTTACTGAGAGTGAAAACATTGGGAACAATCAGCCCGGCTCGCGACAATGATGAGCTGCTCATTGAGGTTCCTTTCTTGTAAAGGGCATTACCACCTGCTGAAACGGAAATGCTGAAATTATTTGCCACTTTTGAATATGTGGCCAGGACGTCGGCATTTCTTTCATAACTTGTAATGTCCTGTATGCCATATGCTCCGTTATTTGGCTCGCCGGTATAGCTTGGTGATAATTTCGATTCGCGTTTTTCCGAGAACTGATCAAGCGAATATCTTCCCATAATGCTGAAATCTTTTGTTATCTTCCATTCAGCTTTCAGGTTACCAAATATCCTGTCCCTGTTAAAGCTGTTGTTGACTTCGTATGCAAGGAAGTAAGGATTATTGTACAACCCGTTATATGGAGTTCTCTGTTGAATCCCTTCCAGGCCTTCTTCCCAGTAATCTTTCAGATCGAGAATATCTGTATTTTGCGGAACATTATATGCCCACTGGAGTGGATTTGTACCCCTGTTGCTGGCAGGACGGTTATTAGACCACGACCTGTTTATGTTTATGTTGGAACTGACGGTTATGTTTTCCCTGACCCTTAACGATGTGGCTGCGGTAAGGTTGTTCCTGAACAGGTCAGAATTCGGGACAATGCCCCTGTTAGACATATTAGATATACCGATCCTGTAATTCATCATTTCGGTGTTATTCGATACAGAGATTTCATTCGTGGAAGTAATGCCTGTCTGGACGAAATTTGCGACGTTGTTTGGATAGCTTACAAGTTCCATCGGGACCTGAACACCATTTGCATCCCTGGGACTGTTCCATTGAATTGCAAAATATTCCTTGTCGAGTTCAATACCCGCGCCGGCTGCTTCAGCAGGATTCACTTTCATTACATATCCTGGTGGAAGATCTTCAGGAGTAAACGAAAAATATCCCGTTGCAAATTTTTTCTGCACCGGGAAATACTTGTATGGCATATCAAATACATTATTTGTACTGATGGTAACTCTCATGCCCTTACTCTTAGCTCCCGATTTGGTCGTTATAAGGACAACTCCGTTCCCTGCCCTTGAACCATATAAGGCAGCCGCACTGGGGCCCTTCAGAACAGATACACTTTCTATATCATCCGAATTAAGGTCTGAAATTGCATTTCCGTAATCCACACGATTATCATTTCCGAAACCGGCTATATTATTGAGTGTATTAACTATGGGTACTCCGTCAATTACAAAAAGAGGTTGATTATCATTGCTCAGTGATGTGGCTCCTCGTATCACCATGCTTACTGATGACCCGGTACCACCTGTGGAACTGATCTGTACCCCCGTAACTTTTCCTGCAAGAGAATTTATTGCATTTTCCTGTACAACTCTTGCCAGATTTTCACCGCTTACAGTACCAACTGAGTATCCAAGCGATTTTTCTCTTCGGGTAATACCGAGCGCCGTTACAATCACTTCGTCGAGTGTCTCAATGGATTCCTGCATTGCAATATTGATAACTCTCTGGTTGCCTGCTATAACCTCTTCTGTCCTGTAACCAATAAATGAAAATACCAGGACGGCATCACTTCCGGGAACTTCAATACTATATTCCCCGGCAGAATTTGTAACTGTTCCCCGTTGAGTACCCTTTATTACTATACTTACACCGGGCATAAGGACATTATCAATGCCGGAAGTTACCCGGCCGGTAATAACTATACCCTGCTGATCTGCTTCAGGCAAAGGATAGTGGCTTTTATCATGATATAACGGNNTTATCTTTAAGGTACATTCTCAAATGTGAGGATAATTACATAAGAAGGCTTATTATAATAAGCTTTCTGTGTAGTACATACAAACATTACCAGCCGCATCTTTGAAGGATTGATCTGCTGAATTATGCATTCCCTTGTAAAATCCATGAATCCGATAAATTCATTACCCGAGAAGGTAAGGGTCATGACATTCTTGTATTCCCTGTCGGTCGGTGTATTTCCATCAGGGCTTACTGTTGTTATGGCAAGGTCTTTTTTCTCATTCAGGGTAAAGGTTGCTGCCTGTGGCGTCCACGCAGTGTAACATAAACCGAAACTCTGGCTTACAGGAGTAGCCTTGAGGATCTGCTTCTGCGTCAGCATTGAATATAACAGGCCCGCAAAAGCTCCTCCGTGTTGTGGCGAATGTGTATAAGTTCCGTCATGCTTAAAGATGAATATATCATCATAAACCTCTCCCAGTCCGAGACCGACATTGCCAAGCATACCTGTACCCACCGGCTGGACAACAGTGAACTGATCATTTGCCAGAGCAAAGGCATCCTTGTCAGAATGAGCGCTGCTGATTTTCCATTTCTTGCCATTTGGGTACCGCAGGCCGCCTGTCAGCAGCTGCATATTTGAAAGAGCAAGTGAAACAACGGTTGTTGCTTCAATAGTCTGGCTGTTACCTGTAACTGTTAATTTTACATCATAAATACCACCTTCCTGGTAAATATGGACCGGATTCATTTCAGTGCTGGACTGACCGTCACCGAAATCCCATTGCCATGTATCAGCTCTTTTTGTAAGGGCTGTAAATGCTACCTGTTTATCGGCAACACTGAAAAAAATTCCCGCTATCGGGGGGCCTTCCGGTTCTTCCTCTTTACATGAAATCAGAAGAACCTGCCCGACAGCAACTACAATCAAAGAAAGAAACAAAAATTTTTTCATTAAATTTAAGATTTTGTTAGTATTAAGAGTTCCGATGAATCTTCTTTTCGAACCAGGTTTAATATATTGAAATCCTGAACCATAAATTATTTAAAACAGGCCAGAAAGAGAGTTGCCATACAATTTAGGACTTTTATTTTAGAATTCCAAAATATTATATAAAATCTGCTTCGTGCTGAATTTTTAATCCACAAAATTTTGATGTAAAAATCTGTCTGTTTATATTTGATAAGCTGTATTACTTAATATAATGTGTCTTCGTGCTTTAATAATTGATTTTTAATCAGAGGGTTCTAAGGACTGTAAGGTCCTCTGAGAAATTTTCCCCGATAATTGGGGACAAGTTGTTTTGACCTGAGTGTGGGAAAAGGGATCCTTTTCGATTGACAATCGGCTAATTTAGCTGAATTGGTACGATGACTCTATTGTTTAGCTCTGAAAGAGCCATATGTGAATAACCCCCGGTGCCAACCGGGGGTGGGATAGACAATTACACCATTCAGCTCTGAAGGAGCTGAATATGATTAATCAGAAACCATCCTTTATAACAGACCATCACTCTCTACCTGCCCGCCTTCAATAAGCCATTCACAGACAAATCTTCATCCAACAATGGCCAGTGAATGCCATACCCTGAGGGAGATACTTTAAAATATTTTCTTTGCTTGTCAGTTGCTTTAGCTAGTTTTTCTGAAATCTCAGACAGTTTTAATCTGATTGTCTGATTATTTATTTCTAGTATTAAAAAATCAGATTCAAACTCTATGCTGGTTATATTATAGGCTTTTTCCATTATTATTTTTTATTAAAATATTTATGCCATTCATTCACAATATAATCAAAATGCTCATAAATAATCTTTTTTGTTTCTCTTCTTGCCTGTGGTGTAAGATTATATTCCAAAGCAGACTTAATCTCAAAATTTTCAACATCGAGCCAGAATTTACATTCCATTTCCCCTTTCTCTGCATGTATATGAATGGGTTCTTTATTTTCATTGGCCCAGAAATATAATCTCCATCCTGCTATAAGTAAAATAGTTGGTATTTTTATTTCAAAATTACTAAAAATCAAGAAATTTATGTTAATTTAATCAATCTTGATCTCCAGACATAATATTCAGATTTGAAGATGATTCTTCGCTCCACTTCGTTCCGCTCTGAATGACTTTGACATGAATTGTCTTTTTGTGGTGCGGGATGCCCTGTCACAATCTCCGCTATCTGCCTGATCAGATCCATTGTGTATTCACCCATATCCGGACCAAACCATCCCATCAGNNACATAACTGCCATTGAAACTCGTTATATTTGATTCAAATCCTTCCGCAAGCAGTGTATTTTTGATCTGAAGCGCATATTCACCGCTGAAATCCCCCGGAGTTGTTATCCAGACCATATCATCAATCCTGACAGCCTGAATATATACATTCTCAGGCAAAGGCATCAGCCGCTTACTCCAGAAAGTCGACAGATTAATTTTCGGGGTTAACCGGATATGATATTCCGGTAATTCCATTTTTATTGAAACGAAAGAAATGACCGGGCTGTCATTCAATTGTAAATCCTTAAGATGAACATTCACACTATCGGCCAGCGATTCACCGATATATTTTGCCTTATCGAATTGTTCCCCTGTCCCGACAGGGCTCTGGCTGCCGATTGCCCCTGCACAGAAAAGAGCAATATCAGCCGATGTGCTTTCAATCTTCCTCTGCCAGTAACCGGGATAATCTCCGCTGATCTCCATATTGCCCGCCCCAATGGTCGTGGCATGGGCAGAATATGA
>DNOQ01000412.1 GCA_003501665.1 Bacteroidales bacterium
GACCGGTCCCAGAAATAGAATCCGCCGCCTGCACGTGTTGATTCATTGTTTAAAACGATGCAATTTTTAATTGTCGGCGAGAAATCTTTATTCACAAACAGGGCTCCACCCCATTTGGCTTTATTATTCTGAAGGATACAATTGGAAACGGTAAGGTTGCTGAATGCAGCATGAATGGCTCCACCATATCTGTAAGGATTATCTGCACTTCCTGCGTTTCTGACATCACCGTATTCAATTATGCAGTAATCTATAATTGAACTCTCTGCTGAGCCCATGTTTTGAAATGATATATGCCCCCAATTAGGATTGGTTGGATAATATCTTGTAAATATTATCCGGTCTGCTGATGTTCCGGTTGCTGTTAATCTGCCTGTTCCGGTGATAATCAAATCAGAACCGGGCAGCATAAAAATAATTTTTGTGCCGGGAAGAATTGTCAGATGTCCGCCATCGACAGTAAGGTCTTGTCCTGAAGTGGCAGATCCTACATAAACCTCTCCGTTCGTATAATCATCCGGGTCCCAAATTACCGTACCGGAAATGGTTCCGTAATATGGATCTGCTAAAGTACCGTTTCCACTCTGGGAAAAGGAGTAATCAGGTGAAATAATTATTAATAACAATAGTAAAATCTTTTTCATATCAAAGTATGATTTAAATTTATGATCCGTTCTAATATGAGTTGGTTGAAATGACAATCAAAAGCGTATTACTATACAAATATAATATTTAATAACATTCAGGGTAAGTAATGGGGAAAAATGTTGTCTCTTACGGAGACAGGTATCCGGTTAGCGATATGTATTGCCGGATATAACTATATTACGCTGAAATAAGGCAGTATTCAGAATGAAAAGCCTGCCGGGGAGATATATATTAGTCCTTCATGGAACTTCTTAATTATACCGTTGCACGCCTGTGGATAGAGCTGATTTATTGAAAATTATAAGCAAGAAAACAGTACAATAAGAGACATTTATCTCTGAAATAAAAAATTTCAGACAAACCCGAATTGGTAAACCTGCTTATAAAGATATCTGAATTTATTAACATTTATTTGGATTATTCATAACATCGAGTAAATTTGTTACTCAATAAATTAATCTGATGCTTAGCAGTCTTATTACTTCAGAGACACGGATAAAGCTGCTGAAAAAATTCTTTCTTAACAGCAATACCAGGGCCTACCTACGCGGGCTGGAAGCTGAATTCGGGGAATCATCAAATGCCATCCGTCTTGAACTTAACCGTTTCGAGGAGGCAGGACTTCTAAATTCTCTTTGGGAGGGAAATAAAAAGGTATTTCAGGCAAACAACAAGCATCCACTTTATACTGATATTCATAACATTATTCTAAAGGAAACAGGGATTGACCGTGTGATTAACAAAGTAATTCACAGGCTGGGTAATCTGGTTTGTGTTTATCTTACAGGAGATTTCGCAAGGGGTAAAGATAGTCAGGTTATAGATCTTATTCTTGTCGGGAAAGAAATTGATCGTGAGTATCTTGCCCGGAAAATTGCCCAGGCTGAAAACATGGTAGCCAGAAAAGTTAGTTATATTGTATTGGAACCAGATGAAGCTGAAGAGTACTTATTAAAATATCAACCTGCTGATCTTCTACCGTTATGGAATTGTGACGGTAGAGGGGTAACAACAAAATAAAAAGGTCACTGTTACCTTACGGTATTAGATAATGCAGTGAAAAACTGATAGATGAAACCTGGTTGCTCTCATTATTTTGTGGGAGTGACGGGGCGGAAGCATCCATTTTTCGTGAAACGCATCGCTATCCTCCAATCCAACTACATACCCTGGAAAGGTTATTTCGACATAATAAATTCAGTTGATGAATTTGTGATTTATGACGAGGCCCAGTATACCAGGAGAGACTGGAGAAACAGAAATCTTATCAAAACCAGAAATGGTCTTATCTGGCTTACAATACCTGTAAAGACAAAGAGCAGGTTCTCCCAGAAGATATGCGATACGGAAATTAACGGGAACAGTTGGTGTAATAAGCACTTTAATTCGATCAGACATAATTATAACAATACTAAATACTTTAAGGAGTTTGCTGAGATAATAATGAATGCCTACCATGAAAGTAAAAGTTTAAAGTACCTTTCTGATGTCAATAAGTTGTTTCTGGATATTATTTTATCGATATTAAATATTAAAACTAAAATTAGCTGTTCTTCAGAGTTTAATTACTCCGGAAACAGTACTGAAAAAATAATCAGTATATGCAGACAGGCAGGGGCCTCTGAATATCTCACCGGACAGGCTGCCAAATCATATCTGGATGAAGAACGAGTCAGGAAATCAGGTATAAGATTATTATGGATGGACTATTCCGGCTATCCGGAATATGAACAACTTTATCCTCCTTTCGAACACCGGGTGAGCATTCTTGACCTTATATTTAATATGGGGACCGAAGCAAGAAATTTCATGAAAAGTTTTTAATGGATCTTACTGTCATTGTTCCGGTTTATCAGGGCGAAAAGACAATCAGGGAGCTGTATAACAGGATAAAGAAAACATTAAACGGTAAATTTAATTATGAGATAATATTTATCTATGATTCCGGTAAAGATAACAGCTGGGGGATTATCCGGGAATTGATCAGTTCGGATCCGTCAATCGTCAGGGGATTCCGTTTAATACGTAATTACGGTCAGCATAATGCATCACTTTTTGGAATGACAAAAGCTCACGGCGATTTAATTATTACAATGGATGAGGATCTTCAGCATGATCCGAACCATATACCGGACCTGATAGCAAAGCAACGAACGGGGGATTTTGATGTAGTATACGGTAAATTTAACAGGGTTCAGCATTCATTTACCAGAAAATGGGCTTCTAAATTGTTGAGGAAACTATTGATTTTATTTGTTCCGGGGATCCATCCGGATTATTCATCATTCAGATTGCTTAAAAGATCAATGGCTGAGAGGATTAATATAATAAAAAACTCATATAATTTCATTGATGGATCAATAGGCCGGAATACCGAAAAAATCGCAACAGTCGAAGTAGAACATAACAGGAGAACCGCCGGGCAAAGCTCCTATTCTTTCTTCAAATTGCTTAAGCATGCATTATTCATATTATTAGGATATTCAAAG
>DNOQ01000022.1 GCA_003501665.1 Bacteroidales bacterium
ATACCGAACTAAAGCAATTCTTCGATAATCACAGGCAGTCTTCTTCATCGAACAGGTGAAGCTGTATTTCATCATTTTCATCCGATTCCAGATTTGAGACACTTACTCCGAGCAACCTTATTCTGGCTTCATAGCTTGCAGCAGCCACAACATGCCTTTCACCGCTTCCCCCGACGGCAACAGGCTTTCCCCTGAGTTCAGGATTATCAAGCTGTTCAACGGATGCAAAAAATGCATCCATGTCAATATGAATTATTTTTCTCATTCCTCTTCAAAACTATAAAGAAAATATTTTCATTATTTAGTTTGATCATTAATGTAGCTCTAGTAAATTTATGAGTTTATTCTTTAACAATTGGAACAATCAGTCCGTAACACAAATAACAGATTTGCCCTTATTCTTTCAGCACACAGACTCTGGGGCAGAATTTTTATTCCTTATATAATTTCCGACGTTCCCGGCAAGAAATACTATTTACTTAAGGAAGCTCTTTCACCCTGGCCTTCAGATTCAACTTTAAAGAGCCTTGAAAACGAGGAAATAGAGCTTGTAAGGATCACAAACGAATATGCCGACAGACCTATTTATAAACTCTATTCGAAGGATAAGAGTGTAAAGGAATTTCTGGAGAATGTAACAACTGAAAAAATAGAGAGATTCATCAGACCCTATATTGAGAGCAGGATCAGGAGATGTTTTTACATTCTGAGGGATGAAGGCACTGAATGTTTTATAAGCCGGTCACACTCAAATATCGTTCATCCTGAAGACAGGCTTGAAATAGTAACGGAGCCTGCCGTTCCGGTTTTCAGATTTGACAGAGGCAGTGATACAATCACCTACAAGCTGAAAATTGAATCAAACGGTAAAAAGATTGAACTCCTCCGCAATCCGATCGATATTTTATGTAACAGGCCATGCATAATCAGGAATGGCCACAGGATACTTATGATTGGTGAAATAGATGGCCAGAAATTACGTCCGTTTCTCACAAAAGAGTCGGTGATAATTCCTAAAACCTCCGAATCAAGGTATTTTTCAGGGTTTGTTCTTAATGCAGTAAATAATTTCAGGACTGAAGGCACAGGATTCAAAATAACATATCCGGATACTGATAAGAGAGCGGAAGTTAGTCTTGAGAACAGCATCAGGGGGTACCCGGTCATAATTATCACCTACAATTATTCGGGTATCTCCTTTTCTTCTGAAGATAAATCTGAGTACTTCACTAAGTTTGAAAACAGGAACGGGGAATTTGAGTTTTACAAATATAAGCGTGATTTTAAATGGGAAGAACATTGCCGTGAGATTTTATCCGAAATTGGCTTTAATTCAGATGATCATATTAACTATTATCTGCAGGATGATTTTCTTAGGCCTGTTTCTGACATTTATTCCGTTATTGAAGCAATTAACAGGAGCTATGACAACCTGCATACGGCGGGCTTTATTATAACCCACAGGCATCTTGATAAAAATTACAACCTCAGAAAATTAAGTATCGACATACTCAATAAAAGTGAAAGAGACTGGTTTGATCTCGAAGCAACAATTAGAATAGGTGAATGGCAATTCCCGTTTATCAGGTTCAGGCATCACATACTTCAGAAAAACAAAGAGTTTGAACTTCCAGACGGAACTATAGCAATTCTCCCCGAAGAGTGGTTTACCAGGTACAGGAGCATTTTTGAATTCGGTAAAGATCAAAACGGTTCAATCAGAATCCATAAACAACACTTTCCTCTGCTCTCAGAAATTCTGAAAGAAGATGAAAACGAGTCATTCAAAAATCTCGAAAAATTGCTGATACCTGAAAAGCTCCCGGCTCCGGTTAAACCTGAAGGATTGAAATGTGAAATGAGGGAGTATCAGATGGAAGGGCTCGGATGGCTTAAATGGCTTCAGTCTTCAAGCCTTGGAGGATGCCTTGCCGATGATATGGGACTTGGTAAAACAATTCAGACACTTGCCCTGCTTCAGCTGAATAAAGAATCAGCTCCGTTATCGGTACAAAGCATCATCAGACAACCTCCAAAGCTATTCGATAATGATATAGTAAGCCATACCTCACTTATTGTTGTTCCCCCTACAATTATACATAACTGGGTAAATGAGATAAGAAGGTTTGTCCCGAATATGTCACTCTATATTCACAGGGGAACACAACGGGTCAAAAGTATATCCAACTTTTTTGGCTATGATATTATCCTTTCCAGTTACCATACTGTAAGACAGGATATTGATCTTTTTGCCTCTTTCCGGTTCCATTATATAATTCTTGATGAGAGCCAGTATATTAAAAATCCTGCTTCACAGGTTTATAAAAGCATGACCAGGTTGAAATCGTATCACAAACTTGTTCTCACCGGTACTCCGATTGAAAATTCTCTGACTGATCTTTGGGCACAGCTGAATTTTGTGAATCCCGGTCTTCTCGGAAATATCTCCTGGTTCAGGAATGAATTTGCGAGACCTATTGAAAAAGAGCAGGATGATAAGTCAGGTGCCCGTCTGAAAAAGCTTATCAGTCCGTTTATTTTAAGGCGCACCAAAGAAATGGTCGCACCCGATCTTCCTCCGGTGACTGATCATACTGTTTATTGTGAAATGACGGAGGAACAGGCAAGAATATATGAATCGGAAAAATCAGCTGTCAGGAACCTTATCATGGAGGGTCTGGGAGAAAAGGAAAAAGGCAAACGCGCAATAATTGTTTTGCAGGGACTAATGAAGCTACGGCAGATATCAAACCATCCAATAATAGCCGATGAAGAGTATACAGGTGGTTCAGGCAAATTCGAAACAGTTCTGAATGATATTGAGAATGTTGTAAATGAAGGTCATAAGATACTTGTTTTCTCTTCTTTTGTAATGCATCTCAAACTCTTCGAAGAGACCCTGAAAAAGAAAGAGATCAGATTTTCACTGCTTACGGGAGTTACCACAAACAGAGGAAAAATAATATCCAATTTCCAGAACGACCCTTCAAATAAAGTATTTTTGATTTCACTTAAAGCAGGAGGAGTAGGATTAAATCTCACCTCGGCCGATTACGTATTCATTCTGGATCCCTGGTGGAATCCGTCAGCAGAGCTTCAGGCTCTCAGCAGAGCCCACAGAATAGGCCAGGAAAAAAGTGTATTTATTTACAGATATATCTCTGCCGGGACGCTCGAAGAAAAAATTATCACGCTCCAGGAGAATAAATCGAAACTCGCAGAATCATTTGTTGCAACAACCAATCTTCTGAGGGACATAGACATGAAGGAGATATTGGAGATAATTGGGTAAATGGCTCAGGCTTTGCCAGCCATAGCTGGCCGAAGGACAGCTATGGCTGGGCTCAGGGCATAGGGCTCATAGAGAATGTCTTAAAAGTCGAAATCCATTAACCGCAGAAATCACAAAGGAATTACGCAAAGATCACAAAGAAAAGATAAACAATGATTTAGCTTTGCGTTCTTTGCGCATACTTTGCGAGCTTTGCGGTTAAATAATGCTTTTGAGACATCCTCTTTTTTAATAACTTTCCCGTTCCAC
>DNOQ01000285.1:0-199 GCA_003501665.1 Bacteroidales bacterium
GTAAAATGATACCGGTAAGGGAGGTAACAGGCTTTGTCAAAAAACACAGAAGCATTATTGATTGTGTGGAACCATCTTTTTTTGAACTGACGGCTGCAATGGCTTTTGATTTTTTTCATCGCGCAGGTGTTGAGATTGCCGTAATTGAAACCGGGTTGGGCGGAAGGCTCGATTCAACAAACATAATAAGTCCGGTTTT
>DNOQ01000285.1:280-7668 GCA_003501665.1 Bacteroidales bacterium
CCGGCCTGAAACAGAGAAGATCTTTTCCGAAAGTGCAAAGAAATCGGGTTCGGAGATTTTTTTCGCCGATCAGAATTACCTCTGCATACCCGGAGAAAATTCAGTAAAACCAGGAGGAAGGAGATTTGTCATTAAGATCCTGTCAGAACAGCGGGAGATATCCGGATTTATACCTCTCGGGGGTGATTATCAGGCAAAGAACCTGCAGACTCTGTTCCAGGTTTGTGAGTGTCTGAAAAACACTTTTAAACTGGATGAAAGAGCCATAACGGATGGTATTAGTAAAGTGACAGAAAATACTGGTCTGATGGGACGCTGGCAGATATTGCGAAGGAGACCCCTTGTGATCTGTGATACCGGACACAACAGGGAAGGCCTCGAATATGTGATAAGCCAGATAAGTGTACTGAATGTGAGCAGGATACATTTTGTTCTGGGATTTGTCAGCGATAAGGATCTTTCTCTCATTCTGCCTCTCTTCCCGGTTAATGCGCAATATTATTTTACTAAGGCTTCAGTTCCAAGAGCTCTCGATGAAAAAGTCCTGCAGAATGAGGCTTCATTATATGGTTTGAAGGGCAAATGTTACAATTCCGTTAAGGATGCATTCGGAACAGCTCTTTCAAATGCGGCTCCTTCCGATCTGGTCTTTGTCGGGGGCAGTAATTTTATTGTTGCGGAAGTATTGTGATTATTTTGTAATTTTATTCTGATAATTTTAATTCCATGAGAAGATCAATACTCTTTTTACTATTATTTCTGGTTGCTGTAAAAGCTTCAACTCAGGCCGGACAGGAGATAGTCATAATACATACCAACGATCTGCATTCGCATCTTGCGGGTTTTGCTCCGGAACTCAATTATTCTCCCCTTGTTGTCAACAATGATGAGACTGTCGGAGGGTTTTCCCGTATAGCATCAGTCATAAGGAACGAAAAGAAAAAGAATGATGGAATAACATTTGTGGTTGATGCGGGTGATTTTCTCATGGGTACTCTTTTTCAGGGTATTGAGGTCAAAACCGGGTTTCAGCTCCGGCTCATGAAAATGATGGGTTATGACGTGCTTGCCCTGGGTAACCATGAATTCGACTATGGTCCGGGAAAGCTGGCTGAAATAATCAATTCCGCATTGAGGGCGGGAGAGATCCCGGGACTTCTTCTGGGTAATGGTGTTTTCAATCCGTATGATCCCGGCGATGATGGACTTGAAAAACTATTTTCCGACAATATACTTGGAAGGACAATGATCATAAGCAGGGGAGGTTTGAAATTCGGTTTCTTCTCGCTTCTTGGGAAAGTTGCTGATGACAATTCAGCTTATGCACCTCCGGTCACGTTCTCCAAACAGATACCGGCAGCCCGGCAGATGGTAAGAGAGCTGAAAGAGGAAAACTGCGACATTATTATCTGTTTATCACACTCCGGAATATCGAAGGATAAAAAAGGAAACTGGGCCGGAGAAGATGTTGAACTTGCCGGAAAAGTAAAGGATATTGATGTTATTATCAGCGGACATACTCATACATATCTGAATAATCCGGTTGTTGTAAACGGTATCCCTGTTGTCCAGACAGGAGAATACGGGGTTAATGTCGGTAAATTAACTCTTATATATGAAAATGGGAGGGTGCGGGTTAAAGACTACTCACTTATACCTGTTGATGACACTATTGCCGGTGACATATATATTCATGATCTGATTGAAGGGCAGAAAGAAAAACTGACCGGAGAAATTCTTAAACCTATAGGCCTGAGCTATGACAAACCGGTTGTTGAAACGGATTTCAGGCTTGATTGTAGTGAAAGCGGAGATATTAAGAGCAGTAATCTGGGTCCGTTGGTGGCGGATGCAATTCACAGCTATGTCAACAACCATGTTGCGACAGGAACTGATATAAGTATGGTGGCTGTTGGTGTGATCCGCGACAGAATTGTTCCGGGTTACCAGACTGCTCCGGATATTTTCAGGATCATGTCTATGGGTACAGGAAATGATGCAATTCCGGGCTATCCTCTTTCGAGGATCTATGTAACCGGAAGGGAGCTTAAAAGCATCCTTGAGATCCTTCAGGTTGTTTACAAATCCACACCGGCCAATTACTGCTATTATTCCGGATTGAGGGCTGAGTATGATCCCGGTAAAATGTTGCTCAGGAAAATAAAACAGATCGAGATTGTAAAGAGTGACGGAAGTGCCAGACAGGTCGATTTCACGAAAAATAATAAAACTCTCTATTCGATCACCGCCAATTCATACATGCTCGAATTTTTTGGAATAATTAAAAAGGCAAGTCTTGGCCTGATAAATGTTGTACCGAAAGACTCGGGAGGAAATCCACTGGCGGATATGAAGAAGGCAATTCTCGATATTGATGAATCGGCCGAAGGGCTCCAGGAAGGTAAAGAGTGGCTGGCTCTGATAGAATACCTCTCATCGATGGAGGATACAAATTCAAATAACATACCTGATATCAGCAGTAAATATAAAGATGCCATTCAGACCTTTTTCCCGGTGAGATGAAATCTTCTATTTCACCACTTACTGTAAGGATTATTAACTTTTGGTCTTGATTTTAAATTTGCCACTTTATATCCGATAAGGAACAATGCTTCACTGATCCTTTCCATCTTGCGGAAATCAATTTTCTCAACAACATCCCGGGGTGAATGGTAATCGGTATGTAAGCCTGTTGAGAAGAAAAGAACAGGGATATCCTTTTTTACAAAATTATAGTGGTCACTTCGTGTAAAAAGCTGGAGATGATGGTTTCTGCCGCTGAGAGAATAATCGAAATTTAATTCTTTTTCGTCATCCACATCTTTTGCTATGTTCACCAGTTCCCTGCTCTGGTTGCCGGTGATTACAAAAACTTCATTGAGCCCGGTCATGGGATTATCGGCAGTAGTGTCCGCAATCCCCTTAACCCTGCCAATCATGTCTATATTAATGTTTGCAACAGTTTGTTCCAGAGGGATCAGGGGGTTATTGACATAATATTCCGAACCGAAGAGACCTATTTCCTCACCGGAGACCCACAGGAACATGATTGATCTGAGTGGTTTTTTCTCAAGTCCCTGAAAGGCTTCTGCTATTGACAGAAGGGCTGCACATCCTGTGGCATTATCATCGGCTCCCGTATTTATCCTGTTGCCTGAACCCCCTATATGATCCGCATGACTCGAATAGATAAGAAATTCATTTTTCAGAACCGGGTCGCTGCCTTCAATATACGCTGCAACATTATTCAGTGTAATCTCTTCGGATGTTGTAACAATATTTATGGATATATGCCTTCCGGGTATGTTGAAGGAATATGGTTTAAGATCATGATCGATTTTTTTCTGGAGACCGGCAAGATCCTCTCCGGTTCCTTTAAGCAATTCATCGGCAACATTCCTGCTTATGAAAAGTATCCTCATCATTCCGGGCAGGAAAAAGACTTTAGGCTCATTCCCTTTGAGGTGCATGGACGAGTTCAGTGAAGCGGCAATTCCAGGCTCCTGCTCTTCAAACGAACTGTATCCCGACTTGGGATCAGATACGAAAAGAATGGCTTTAGCTTTTGAAAACAAAAGACTTCTGAGTTTGACGGAATAACTTCTGACATCTGACCAGTCATCGCCCTCAAACTTATATTTATTACCGTCTTCAGTTGTGGGGGATCTTGTCATCACAAGTAATATTTTCCCTTCGGTGGTAATACCCTCAAAATCGTTGTAATTATATTTTTCCCTGTTAAGGCCATACCCTGCAAACACAATTTCCCCCTCGATTGAAATATCCGAGGGATCAGTTGGGAAAAGCTGATATATGTTTTCTTTGATTTTTACCGTGTCACCTTCTCCTGAAGCAATTCTGAGCTCCGATTTCACGGGATCAATACATTTCCTGATAACCTGATATGGCTGAAACCAGGTTGTGCCGTTTACAGGTTTTAATCCGAGCAGTTTTGCATTTGAAACTATATACTGCTGTGCTATATCGAGACCGGGAGTTCCGTTTTTTCTTCCCTTAAGCAGAGGTGATGCAAGGAATGACACATAACTTTCAAGATCAGTTGATGTTATAAGGTCAGAACCGGTGATCTTTTTCTGAGAATAAATATTTACAGGGATCAAAAATGACAGTATGATCAGGATATTGGGATTGATCAAAAACTTCATGACGGTAAATTAAAATTTTAAATGAAGGGCAAAGGTATAAAAGTTTTACGATTATGGTTGCGGGAAATCTTCTTAAACCCGCAAAATGACGTTTCGATACATATTTTCTTAATAATATCCTTTCACTGCCGTATCCTGAAATTTTGCACATTATTTTAAGGAAAATGTTAATTTTACGGCATTTGATGAAAGTGAGGGTTTAATTTTTCCGGAAGATAAGGATAATGAATTCCCAGAATCAGCGACCGGCCATTCCCTGGCCTCTTATAATTCTCTTTCTGGTACTGTCGGCAGGTGAACTTGTTGTCGGATTCCTTTATTACAGGCATCAGAGAGAACATATGCTGAACGACACCAAAGAGGAACTGTCGGCAATTGCTGATCTTAAGGTAAGACAGCTGTCGCAGTGGAGGCTGGAACGTATTAAAGATGGCAATTCTTTGAGCCAGAATACATCAACAATAACACAGTTTGCCGAATTTCTGAAGGACCCGAACAACGGTAAATTACGTAGTGACCTGTCGGGTAACCTGAAATCGCTGGTTGACAATTATGATTATGCCTCAGCACTTTTTGCAGACCGGAATCTGAAGGTTAAGCTGGCTTACCCCGAGACTGATTCAATAATCGGGGATCTTCTTTCCAAAAGCCTGAAGGTATTTATGGACAGAGGAGATGTTATAATTACCGATATTCATAATGTGAGCCAGGTAAACTATCCTCACCTCGATCTTATTATACCATTAAAAAAATCTGATAAGGATGACGGCCGTGTTTTTGGCGCAGTTATTCTGAGAATTGATCCGGGAGATGTTCTTTTCCCGCTAATCCGCACATGGCCGTTACCAGGTAAAACTTCTGAAGCATATCTGGTCCGTCGTGAAGGAGACGAAGTTATATACTTCAGCAGGCTGAAATATCCTGACAGTACCGGGATGATCCGGAAATCGATAACTGAGGAAAAACTTGCCGGAGCCATGGCTATCCAGGGCATACAGCAAACCGATGATGCAGTCGATTACCGTGGAGTAAAAGTCGTGGCGGCAATGAAAAAGGTTCCTGAATTACCCTGGTTCATGGTGGCAAAGACCGACCGGGATGAAATTCTGGGTGCACTCAATATTGAGATGAGTCAGATATTCATGATAACATTCCTGTTCATATTAATAACTGCCCTTCTGTTTGGATTATTATGGTGGAACCAGCGTGTGAGATTTTACAGAGGCAGGTATGAAATGGAGCTGGAACATCTTGCCCTTGTCAGACACTTTGATTATATACTCAGATATGCCAATGACGTCATAATGCTTTTTAATAAAGGCCTTGAGATCATTGAAGCAAATGACCAGGCTCTTGAAAAATATCAGTATGACAGGAAGGAACTTATCGGCAAAAAACTCAAAGATCTTCTTCCCGATAAAAAGCTGGATATCTACAGGGACGCTATAAGCAAACTCGATAATGTGGGGTATCATACTTTCGAAGTGGTACATAAAAGGAAAGACGGGACATCATTTCCAGTTGAGATAAGTGCCAGAAGGATCCTGATGGAAGGGTTGGTTTATTATCAGACAATCGGACGAGACATTACCGAAAGAAAACAATCTGAAGAAATCCTGAAAGAGAGTGAAGAGAAATTCCGTAAAATATTTGAGGAGAGTCCTATCGGGATGGCTATGACCGGGAAAGATCTGGTTATTATCAGGGCAAATTCCGCATTCTGTAAAATGATGGGTTATGAGGAGAAAGAACTTGCCGGCCTTACCTTTAAAAGCTTTACACCCCCTGATTATACGGCCCGTGATGAGTATGAACTTCTCAGGCTTATTGCCAATGAGATCCCGATTTATCATACCGAAAATCAATATATCAGGAAGGACGGAAGTGTGATATGGGGTTCTACCACGGTCAGCATTATAAGGAACAACAATGATGAGGTACAATTCTTCCTGGGAATGGTTGAGGATGTCACTTCGAGGAAGATCTCCGAAGCAGAACTTATTGCAGCAAAGGAAAAAGCCGAAGAAAGTGACAGACTTAAGACGGCTTTCCTCCATAATATATCACACGAGATCCGTACACCCATGAATGCAATTCTCGGATTTTCATCACTGCTGAATGAACCGGGAGTTACTGAAAGTGAAAAGAACCAGTATATTGACATAATTTTTCAAAGCGGGAATCAGCTTTTATCAATTATAAACGATATCGTTGACCTTGCAGGTATTGAGAGCGGACAGGTCAAAATAAAGATAGGCAGGGTGAATATCAATTCCCTTCTGAGAGATCTGAGCGAACAATATGCATATAAGGTGAAGGTTCAGAATGTCGGATTGAAACTGGCGGTATCACTGCCAAACGGCGATTCGGAAATAATGACTGACGAAACAAGGCTTATTCAGATTTTATCGAATCTTATAAATAATGCCTTCAAGTTCACAAAGAAAGGAAAGATCGATTTCGGATATGACCTCAAAAACGGATTCCTTGAATTCTATGTAAAAGATACGGGAATAGGTATTCCTCAGGAGTTTCATTCGCTAATTTTTGAGCGATTCTACCAGGTCGACAGTACTGTTTCCAGACAATATACCGGAACCGGACTGGGGCTTTCAATATGCAAAGCTTATGTGGGATTGCTGGGAGGCAATATCTGGGTTACTTCAAAACAAGGATCCGGATCAACCTTCTGGTTTACCATTCCCTATGTGAAAGAGAAGAAGGAACAGACGCAGATACAGAGGGCTTCGCAGTGACGGGTGACAGGGGTGGGCGATTGTAATACTCGTTACGGATTGGCGGTTGTAATACTCGTTACGGATTGCTTCGTCCCGAAGGTGACAGTGGAGACTTACCGGGACTTTTTATCGGGACTCGCAATGACGGTAATACTATGTGTTATTAGTTATTGAGGCTTGGGTTAGAACCTTATGAAGATCGTGAGGCTTCCGGTAAAAAGAACCGGGGCGATGATATTATTGGAGCTTTTGGTGCGTCCCAGCGGGAATCCGGGACCAAGATCCATGTTGATTCCGGCATTTCTTGAGAAGTAGAACGATCTTCCCGCCCTGGGAAAGATTATAAAATTATATTCTTTTGTATAGTCCACATCGATAAGGTAACCTGCAACTCCTCCCGAAACATACCAGGGTGACTGATCCATAAGCCTTGGCTTTTCACCCAGGTGGTAATAAATTTCAATTCCTGTGGCACCCAATCCGC
>DNOQ01000621.1 GCA_003501665.1 Bacteroidales bacterium
GCCAGAAGGCAATATAAAGAATACTGACCAGTATGAAAAAAACAACCCTCCAGAATTCTTCCGGTGATGGCGGAAGACCCGTCATTATCATTCCCAGTCCCATAAAAAGGAATCCGAGTGCAAATAACAATACGCTTATCACCGTAAGAGCTGAAACAAACTTGGCATTTATCAGATAGTCGCGGTGAATGGGCTGTGACATCAGGCGGCTGAGAGTACCCTTTGTCTGCTCCGAATTAACTGTATCAAATCCCAGACTGATCCCCAGTAAAGGACCCAGAAAACTGATAAAAACAAAAAATGAAGGTAGAGTTCCGTCGGAAATGGTATACAGCTTTAGGAAAAGAAATGCGCCTTCCGGATCATTCGGTTTTACAGCGCTTCCGATATTTGTCAATGCGGTGTACATCGATCCGAAACATGTGAGTGCAATAATGATAAGCAAAATAACGAAACGCCAGCTGCTTACCTGGTCCGATATTTCCTTGTAGACTATTACATTGAACGGATGTATAATCTCATCATCTTTTTTTAATCGTTTCCGGATAAAAAAACGGGGAAAAATGCCGGCCGGTTTTGTCTGCTGTGAACTTAAAGTGTTATTCATGATTTTCGCCTCCCTCAAAGTAACGGTAATAGATATCATCAAGCCCGTATTCCTTCCTGTTAAGAAAGTTGAGTCCGGCTCCGGATTCAACAACTGTCCTGGCAATCTCTGATGCCACATCACGGGTACATTCTACCATAAATCTGTTATTTTTCAGATTTACAGAGATTATTCCTTCGATATTACCGAGAAGTTCATTTAACCATTCTGCATTGCTTTGCCGATGAGGGCGGGGTAGAGGATTGGTTATTCCTAATTCGATAATATATGGGCTTCCTGCAAAAAGGTTTGCAGAGAGTGTCTCTATATTTCCCTGGGCAATCAGACTGCCCTGAACAAAAATTCCAACACGGTCGCATACCTGCTGTACCTGGTGAAGATGATGAGAGCAGAATAATACTGTAATACCATGTTCCCTGCTTAACGTTACAATAAGATCCATGAATTCTCTCACTCCTGAAGGGTCAATCCCAAGAGTAGGCTCATCAAGGATAATTACTTCAGGATTTTTTATAAGCACATCGGCAAGACCCAGCCGTTGAAGCATACCCCTGGAGTATTTGATTGTTTTCTTATCCGCGTTTTCCGACATACCAACCTTTTCCAGAAGCTCTTCTGCTCTCTCCAATGCCTCCATTCCTGAAAGATTATTAAGACTGCCTGTAAAAACAAGATTCTGCAAACCTGTAAGATCATCGTAAAATCCGACATTCTCGGGCAGATAACCGACTCTCCGCTTGACTTCAATGGGATTACTTGTTGAATCGATCCCGCATACTCTTACATTGCCCGAGGTGGGATCTGTCAGTCCCAGCAACATCAGAATGGTGGTCGTCTTACCTGCTCCGTTCGGGCCAAGCAGACCAAATATTTCACCCTTCCGGATAATCAGGTTCAGGTGATCAACCGCGGTGAACGATCCGTATCGTTTTGTAAGATCAGTCAGTTCAATAACATTCTCAGTCACTGTTACCTCCTTCCGTATTTCCGGAACAGATAATATACACTACCCAGTGCAGCCAGAATAATAAACACACCAATCCATCCCAGAAGCATGGGAGTTTTTACAGAGATCCTGAATGTTGCCTTTGATGCCACTTCCGGTGTTTTTGCTTCAAGGTTTGTGACATAATCACCTGCAATTGCTTTCCTGTCGGCTTTTATGGAAGCAAAAACCTGTGCATTGTTACCCGCTTCAATCCTGTCGATTTTCTTCGGGTCAAAAACCACATCCCAGTTAACCGGAGCGGAGAATGTCATTTCCACATCAGTTAATGCTGATGAGCCGGTATTCTTTACAACCAGCTCAACTCTTTTCACATCACCGGCAGTTATATCTGTGCTCAGCAATCCCGTGGGTGTTGTAAGCTCCACATTAAATGATCCTGTTATCACAACTTCCAGATTAAGTGTAGCCGATGTTACATTTGTCCCAGCTATAACAGGGATCTGGTATGTCCCGGCCTGGATATTTACAGGTGGTTTTATTTCAATAGTGACATTTACCGTACTGTTTGGTTCAATCTCGACTGATGTAGCCTGGTTATAATTTGGTTTGAAGATCACATTCCATCCCCTCAGGGCATTTGTCCTGAATGCATACAACTGTTTTTCTGCAGTTCTGTTCTTTAACTCTGCGGTAAAAGTAAATGCCGAGGCAGCATGACCCTGCATATTTGATTGTTTGGTGGTGAATTCTGTCTCAAAGGTTCCCTGCTCCGTTACAACAACAACAAGCGAAAGTGAAGCTTCTGATCCGGCTGTAACTTTAAAATTGTAACTTCCTTTATTGACCTTCAACGGAACTTCCACTTTCAGATTAAGTGTCTGTTTCTGATCAGGCATTACAGCTATCTGACCCACTTTGTAATTTCCCGATGTGAGAGAATAATTCCAGCTACGTGGTATTCCGGTAACAGTGATCTCCATATTCCTTATCTCCTTACTGTTGTTTATTACGTCTATACTGTAAATAATCGATTCGCCCGGAGGAACCGAAATCCGTGTGTAAGGTGTAAATAAGGTAACACTGTCGGCTACAGTTGCCTGTGAATCGTTCACAGACAAACCGTAAAAAAGAATTGTAATAAGCCTTAAAGATTTAATGAACTTTGACATAAAAAATCCTCCATATTTAATTATTGTCAGATAATACGGAGGGCAAATTTAATATTTGAAAGGTAATATGTTAATAATTTTTTTTCTTAAAAATTTGTTAAAAATTATCCCCGTATCCGTGGAGACGCCCAAATTGGGCGTCTCCACGGATTTTCCGAATTTTCCGAAATACGGGATTTTGTTTTTTGTACAAATGGTGATAAAATATTTGCCGGGTGAACAATAATCATAACCGTGATAACGGGCAGACCCAATTTTGTACTTGTTTCTGAAAAGAGAATCCATAAAAAACAAATGCAGCGAATACTTGCAAGATAATAAATTTTTAGATTAATTACAGAGACTTCCATGCTAATCTGTTTGTAGTAAAATCCGGGTATTGTAATAAGGAATTAATCCTGTTTTATATCTTTGCTCAATTTTCCATCACATCACCTAATTATATACATATTACTATGTCACTAACAGAAACAATTGCCGCCGATCTGATAAAGGCAATGAAAGGAAATGACAAGGTAGCTCTTGAGGCTATAAGGGCTGCAAAGACAGCATTTCTTCTTGCGAAATCGGAAAAAGGTCAGGATGCTGTTCTTACCCAGGAAGAAGAACTCAGGATAATCGGGAAACTGGTAAAACAAAGAAGGGAATCAGCTGTTATATATAAGGAAAATAACAGGCCGGAGCTCGCTGAAAAAGAGACTCTTGAAGCAGACGTTCTTGAAAAATACCTGCCGGCAAAGCTGAGCGATAAGGAACTAACTTCGGTAGTGAAGTCAATAATTGACCGGCTTGGTGCAAAATCACTGTCAGAAATGGGGAAGGTGATGGGTGTAGCCACCAAAGAACTGGCAGGCCGGGCTGACGGAAAGGAGATCTCTGCGAAAGTTAAGGAACTTCTTGTCTGACAGCATTTTGCTCACGCAATTCATCTTTAAGGTCAAAGGCATACGATTATATTCCTGATTTAATAAAGAAAACCACGGAAAAAAGCCCCTCATCCGGAATACGGGAACTTCTGAAGTTATACAGATTTCTGAAGCCATATCGCTGGATATTTGTTACAGGATTGTTTTTCCTGCTGATATCGAGTGCGGCAAGTCTTATGTTCCCTAAATACCTGGGGAACATGGTTGATTTCGCAAATAAGGGAAAACTCCCCTCCGATATCAGCCGCACGGGTTTGATCTTACTGATCATCGTGGTTACGCAGGCAATATTCTCCTATACGCGCACCAGAATATTTGTCTATGTGACTGAGAAAACCCTGGCTTCAATCAGGCAACATATTTACAATCACCTTATCAGGCTGCCCATGTCATTCTTCGCTGAGAGAAGGGTCGGAGAACTGAACAGCCGCATTTCTTCCGATGTTTCCATCCTTCAGCACTCTATCACCGAAACCCTTGCAGACCTTATTTCACAGCTTCTGATAATAACAGGTGGCATTACCCTTATGATGATAACCTCTTATAAATTAACATTATTCATGCTGGCTGTTGTGCCTGCCATGGCTCTTTTTGCTTTCTTTTTCGGAAGGGCGATCCGCAGATATTCAAAAAAAGCACAGACATACGTTGCAGAATCAAATACAATTGTGGAGGAAACACTACAGGGTATTCAGAATGTCAAAGCATTTACCAATGAGTTCTTTGAGATAAGCCGGTATCGGAAGAAAACTGACGAAGTAGCCAGCGTCGGAATTAAAGGCGGGAAATACCAGGCAGCAGTATCATTTATAATACTTGGATTTTTCATAGCAATGGGACTTGTAATATGGAGAGGTGCTATTCTTATTACTAAGGGGGAGCTGGAAGCCGGACAACTTTTCTCCTTCGTGATATATTCAGGATTCATTGCAGGGAACATTGCAGGAATGGCGGGGGTCTATACAAGGCTTCAAAGGACAATCGGAGCAGCAGAGAACCTTCTTCTTCTGATTGATGAACCGACAGAAGACATCAGTGAGAATTATAAACCTGACTCTGATCATATTTTACACGGACAGATTACATTTGATCATGTCGAATTCAGATACCCGTCACGCGAAGAGGTTGAGGTTCTGAAGGATATAACCTTCAGCATTGAGCCGGGACAGGAGGTTGCCATTATCGGCCCCAGTGGTTCAGGTAAATCAACCATTGCTTCACTGCTCCTGAAATTCTATGAACCTGATAAGGGGAGGATACTTTTTGACGGACGCGACAGCCATGAATTCCCGGTTACAGCATTACGCGGACAAATGGCTATTGTAATGCAGGATGTGTTCCTGTTTGGTGGTACCATACGTGAAAATATCGCTTATGGCAAACCCGGTGCATCAGACGATGAGATTATTACTGCTGCCAAACAGGCCAATGCCTGGGATTTTATCCGGTCATTCCCTGATAAACTCGATACAATTGTCGGAGAGAGGGGTGTGCAGCTTTCCGGTGGTCAGCGCCAAAGGATTGCCATAGCCAGAGCAGTACTTAAGGATCCTAAGATTCTTATCCTCGATGAAGCTACATCTTCTCTTGATTCCGAATCTGAAAGACTTGTCCAGGAAGCCCTCGATAAACTGCTTCAGGGAAGAACATCACTGATCATCGCTCACCGACTTGCCACAATCCGTAATGCCGACCGGATAATTGTAATAAATGAAGGAAGGATTATTGAACAGGGAACTCATATTGAATTGATGGCAAACAATAACGGATTGTATAAAAATCTTACCGGACTGCAGTCTGCCAGATAATCGGGCTATAATGCCTTTTAATAATAAACAATTTACCTGATCATCTGTTGTATTTAAATAACAGGCAATAAACTCATGAAGACGGAGGGTAACATTATGAGAAAGATCCTCGGGACGGAGGATGACACTAAAATGACTATTATAAGGATAATAGTCGGACTTATTTTTATTTCTGAAGGTATACTTAAATACAAACAGGTACAATGGCTCGGCCCCGGACGTTTTTCCGAATTAGGCTTTGACAATCCTTTTTTCTGGGCATATTTCACCGGAGCTGTTGAGATACTCAGCGGGACACTGGTTTTAACCGGCCTGTTAACCCGGATAGCCTCAGTACCTCTGATGATTATAATGCTGACCGCTCTTTTTACAACCAAACTGCCATTAATAAAAACCAATGGTATATGGACATTCCTTCATGATTATACAACAGATTTTGCCCTTACCTTGCTTCTCGTCCTGCTGCTTATTTACGGAAGCGGGAGATGGTCGGTTGAAAAGAAATTATTTACCCGCAACTAACACTCTTTCGCCTTGATTGGTGACAACATAGGTTCCTGTTTGCTCGCCGCTTGTACCCAACATTTATAATTCAGTTATTTTATTGTACCTTTGATACCGATCCGGCTTTGCTGTTTTGCGTATTTACCTGATAATCATTCCGGTTTGTTTATCACTACTCACCATTATTGTTAAGGCGGATCATAAAATTTAAATATTAATACGACTAAACTATTTATATGGGCAGATCGCAGGAGACATTCGGCAAAAAGGAAGTAAGGACAAGGAAAGAGAAAAAGAGAAAGGAAAAAGAACAGAAGCGTGCCAGGAAAAAAAACGAGGGAAAAAAAGGCAGTTTCAATGATATGATTGCTTATGTCAATGAATTCGGAGTTATTACTTCAACTCCGCCGGATCCTGATAAGAAATCGGTTGTGGATGCTGAAAGTATAGAACTTACAGTCAATAAAAACAGTCCTGAAAATGCTCCGGACCCTGTTAAGAAGGGGGTCGTTACTTTCTTTAACAATTCAAAGGGATTTGGATTCATTGTCGATAAAGACTCAAACCAGAGGATATTTGTCCATGCAAACAGCCTCCAGGAACCTGTCAGGGAAAATGATATTGTCACATACGAAATTGTAAAGGGAGTCAAAGGTCCCTCCGCCATTAAAGTCAGGTTGTTTAAAGAATAATATTGTAGTCAGAATAATTTGACTATATTTGCGCCCTTATTAACAAAGTGATTTCCACAAAGCGTCGTCACGCATTTGATCCAGTCTGCATTTGAGTACATTTCAGCCGGGATAAAAATCAATCGCTCCCGGAGTCACACTTAAAACATTTTAATGACAAATTTTGAAGAAATGGGATTTACTCCCTCTGTCCTGAAAGCAATTCAGGAGCTTGGATTTGAACAACCCATGCCGGTACAGAAAAAAGTAATCCCTCTTATGCTGGAAAATGACGTTGATATTATCGCCCTGGCCCAGACAGGAACTGGAAAAACGGCAGCTTTCGGCCTGCCGCTGGTTCAGGCGACAGATACGGAAATACAAAACACCCAGTCGCTGATACTCTGCCCTACAAGGGAACTCTGCATGCAGATAACCGGCGACCTTAATGACTATGCAAAACACACCGGAAGGCTGAAGATCCTGGCAGTATATGGCGGCTCGAGCATCGAGAACCAGATAAAAAGTCTTAAAAAAGGTGTACATATCATTGTGGCTACACCCGGAAGACTGATAGATCTGATAGGTCGAAATGCTGCAAATCTGTCGCGTGTAAACACCGTGATACTCGATGAAGCTGACGAAATGCTGAATATGGGATTCCTTGAAAGTATAAATGAGATCCTCGAGGAAGTACCTTCAGACAGAAGAACCCTTCTGTTTTCAGCAACAATGTCTCAAGAAATTGCATCCATCGCCAGAAAATACATGAACAATCCGGTCGAGGTTATCATCGGAGTAAAAAATTCATCAGCAGAAAATGTAAGCCATGAGTATTATCTGGTCCATGCACGGGATAAATATAATGCACTCAAACGTATAGCCGACTTTGAACCTGATATTTACGGTATCGTTTTCTGCCGTACACGGAAGGAAACCCAGGAGGTGGCATCAAGACTGATCAACGATGGTTATAATGCTGATGCCCTACATGGTGATCTTTCGCAGG
>DNOQ01000511.1 GCA_003501665.1 Bacteroidales bacterium
TATTACCGTCTGGGGAAATTTGAAGATATACGTCGTTCTGCCTATCGTGCCATGAAATGGGCAAAGGACTTCCGCATGGATGCACCATGGTCCCAGCGTGGCGAAAATACCAATAATCCATGGTCTGATTCCGGTAAACACAGATTTGGCAGTGTTGCAGTTATGATCGATAATTTTGCAATACCAGCTGCAACCATACGTGGTTTATTCGATTTCGATTATAAATCCGACAGGTTGATTCTCAGACCCCGTATCCCGGGATCAATCACTCAATACACTCAAAAGCACCCGGTCCGCTTTGGAGAAAAGGAACTTTATATCACTTGTATTAATGGAGGTACCAGAGTCAAATCTGTCAGGATTAATGGGAAAACAGTTGATGTACAGGTTCCTGATGAAGTAATTCTTACATACAATGATCTTCCTGTCGAAGCAAAAATTGAGATAATCACTGAAGGTGGCTGGCCGGAAGAACCTTCACCGATAGATTATCCGGTAATTCCGGAACTCGTCCGGGGAAAAGATACAAAAAAACTGAATCCTGTTGCATTACCGGATTCATTGGAAAAACCATTCAGAACTCTTACTGAAATGAAAAAGTTATTGAAGAAGGAGACTGATTCTGAATATGAATTGTCATTTATTAATGCAGCACTCAAAGCATTTGAAGACTGTCGGGTGCGTGCAGCAATGGATCCGGGCCCGGGGTATTTCCGGGCGATGAACGAGCAACGCAAGGAAGATATTGTGAAGTTCTACAACCTTGCAGCTCTCTCCATGTATAATGGCTTTGTTAAAAGGATTGAGAATTATACCGGGAAAGGAGATGTCCGGCAAAAAAGAATTGCAGAAATATTAAATAAAGCAATAAAGTAGAACAAATATCAAGGTTGTTGAAAAATTACTTAAAGAACCTTCTTGATGATCAGTAAAATCAAAAATTTTCCAGCCATTGTATTTCTATTGTTAATTGCAAATACAGGGTGTCGGGATTTTTCAGGGCATGGAAACCTTTCACGGCTGGATAAATATAATATTGTATGGGAATCCCAGAGTCTGAATTCCTCTGAATCAATGCCCCTGGGAGGCGGAGATATCGGATGTAATGTCTGGATTGAAAACGGAGATTTGTTATTTTATTGTCAGAGAAGCGGGAGCCTCAGTGAAAGCGGAGAATATCTTAAAATGGGAAGGATAAGGATCAAACTGTCACCGGATCCATTTGAACATCCTGCTTCCTTCAGGCAGGAACTGATCCTGAAAGACGGCATTATACATATCGGATCAGGATCCAACGGAAAAAATAGCCATATAAAAACCGATATAAAATTATGGGTTGAGGTATCTGCTCCGGTTATACATATAGATATCGATTCCGATAAGCCTGTTGAAGTAACTGCCGCCTATGAAAGCTGGAGAACTGAAGACAGAGAACTGAGCTCAGCAAACAACGGACGTGAACGTTTCGGGTGCTTCCATCTTCAGGGATTCCCCGGGGAGGTTATTAAAAGATCAGATGTGATCAGGCATACTGACAATGGCATTCTTTTTTATCACCGGAATCCGGAGAACAGCCTTATCCCTGATGTTCTGATTAATCAGCAGGGATTGGAAGCACACAGGGATTCAATAAATGACGATATCAGGAACCGGACCTTCGGAGGATTATTATCCGGAAAGAATTTTGTTCCGGCAGGGATTGATTCCGGCAGTTATATTATAACTCCCTACAAATCATGGATCATTAAAAGTCAAAAACCTTCTGAGAAGCACAGTCTGGTGATTTCCACCCATATCGGTCAGACAGCGACAATTGATGACTGGATTAACCGCCTGAATGAGATACATGATAATGCATTAAAAAATCATAAAACTGCTTTCAGGAATACAATCGCATGGTGGCATGAATTCTGGAACCGCAGCCATATTATGATAAATCCTGAAAAAGCTGATCCGGCAGATCCTGTCTGGCAGATGGGCAGAAATTATCAGCTGTTCAGATATCAGTCAGGTTGTAATGCTTTCGGGGAATATCCTACAAAATTCAATGGTGGCAATCTTACATACGACCCGTCGCTGGTAGCAAATAATTCATCTTTTGATCCTGACTGGAGGGCATGGGGGGGAGATGTTTTTACAGCCCAGAACCAGAGGCTTCTTTACTGGCCGATGCTTAAGTCGGGTGACTTTGATGCTATCCTGCCACAGTTTGAACTTTACCGCAAAGGTTTACCTGGAGCGACGGCAAGGGTAATAACACATTTTGGTCATAATGGAGCAGTTTACAGTGAATACACAGGCGTCCCCGGAGTAGCATTGGGGGCAGGATGGGGATGGATTGACGGGACACATAGGATACGCGGTGAGGAGGTGCCCTTCGGCGATCCACAGATAAATGGTCTTGGGGGGTATGAGACACTTGTGGAGAAGGGTGTTATGGCAAATCCTTCAATCTCTTATCATTGGGAATCACAGGTGGAACATGCATATATGATCCTGGAATATCACCGGTTTACCGGTAATGATATTTCCCGGTATATGCCTTTTATCAAGTCGTCGCTGATCTTTTTCGATGAACATTATCAGCTGCGACAGAAAATGAGAAACGGGAATACCCTTGATGAAAACGGAAAGCTCGTAATATATCCATCAACATCCTGTGAATCATACCGTGGAGCAAAAAATCCGACCGATCTTATTGCAGGATTGAATGCCTGCCTCGAAAGTATCTTACTTCTTGACGAGAAATATGTTTCTTCAGCAGAAAAGAAATATTTCGCAGAATTTTTTAAAAGGATTCCTGAATACCCGTTTACGGAGATAAACGGCACTCCCGTTATAAATCCTGCTCATGAATGGTTAAAAGAGAGCAATCAGGAGCTTCCGCAATTCTATCCTTTGTTCCCGTTTAACAGGTTTAAAACAGGGGATAAAGAAATTGTGATTTTTAAAAACACTTATTCGCTGGCACCCGATTTCAGGAAAGGTAAGGTACAAAGCTGGCATCAGGACGGTATATTCTTTGCACGGATGGGGATGGCGAAAGAGGCGGCGGAATATAATACTAAGAAACTTCAGGACAGTGAGCGCCGGTTTCCTACTTTCTGGGGACCCGGTCACGACTGGGTCCCTGATCATAACTGGGGAGGATCGGGAATGATAGGACTCCAGGAGATGCTCATGCAGACTATCGGAGATCAGATCGTGCTCTTCCCTGCCTGGCCTGAAGAGTGGGATGTCGATTTCAGACTGCATGCTCCCAAAAACACTGTAGTTGAATGCAGTTTTAAGAAAGGAGAAATAATAAGGTTAAGAGTCAATCCTGAATCAAGATTAAAAGATGTTGTTACAGCATACAAACAATGATAATTGAAATTTCCGATAATTTTTTATAACCGAATCATGATACACAAACTAATCAGAACAGGTATTGTAATAATGATGAGTCTTTTCATCATTAATTGCACCGGAGAAAAAATAACAATTCCTTATGAAGATTCTTTACAGGCTGCCAATGTAACATTAACCTCCTTCAAAGACGGCCAGAGTGAAAGCTTAATAGTCGGGAACGGTGATATGTATGGAATTGTATGGGAAAAGGACAACGGGCTTTTCATGCGTATTACGAAAAACGATATATGGGATGCGCGAATAGATGTATCAGAGGATGGCGAACTGCCTAAGGTTGATATAACAAATAATATAATTACGGGAGAAGTTGGAGGCCCGCCCAGCTACCGCAAAACATATCCTCAGCCCAGGTCTGCCGTTGCATTACGGCTCGGGCCTGTATCTTCCGGTGAAGGATTCAGTGCTGGTCTCGACATTGAGAAGGCATTCGTTTCCATAAAACCGGCAGAAGGGCAGAATATATCAATCCGGATCTTACATGACAGGAATGTTTTGTTAATCAACAGTCCCCATAAAGTTATACTTGAAGAGATAAAAGCTGAAACTCTTCCGGATGCAACGATTGGCGAAACGGATAATGTTTCATGGTTAATGATGAAAATGCCGGGGGATATAGATTACAAGGGGATGGATTACGCTGTGGCAATAGCATCAAAAGGAAATCTTAAAGCTGTTTCACTTGTTACATCATTTGACATTAAGACCGGTGATGTTCTTGAACATGCAATAAAACTGGCCGGATCGACCATTGGCGGAAAGGGAAAAAAACTTATACAGGAGCACGAAAATTGCTGGCAAAAATATTGGTCCAGAAGCGGAGTCCAGCTGGAAGATACAGTTTTACAGCGCTGGTGGTACCGGATGCTTTATTTTGCGGGAACTGTCTGCAAACCCGGAACTTCGCCGATGAATCTTATGGCACCGCTTGCAACAGATGCCACACCATGGCATTCTGACTATCATCACAATTACAATTCCTGGCAGGCTTTCTGGCCACTGCCGGGTTCAAACCATGCTGAGCTTGCAGATCCCTGGATAGCTTATCTCGATGATATGATCCCCAGGTTCAGATTCCTGGCAGAGGTTACATACGATTGTGAAGGAATTTACTGCCCCATATCATCTTTTTTGCACGAACCTGATCCGGCGCTGTGTCAGAGTAAGAACAAAAGGCAGCTTTCATTTAATCCCTGGGGACTGACCATCGGTGACGTTGGTATGAATGTACAGAATATGTGGCAAAAATACCTTTGCGATCAGGATTCATCATATCTTTTTAACAAAATGTATTCTTTTATACGGGAAGCTGCCCTGTTTTATTCCTCATTCATGGAGAAATGTAAAAAAGACAGCAACGGGAAAGTCCTTCTGGGGCCATCCTACAGTCCCGAGCATGGCAAGGTGGGAATATACAATTGTCCTTTCGATATAGGGTATGTACATTATACATTCGATGCATTCATACAGGCTGCAACAATATCAGGAATGGATGAGGACCTGGTAAAGAGATGCCGTGAAAACAAAGCTCTCCTGGCTGATTATCCGGTTGCGCTGAATGAAAGCGGAGAAACGGTTGTTGTTGATTGGGAAGGTTGTAAATTCAATGAGGTACCGCTACACAATATAACTGTTCCGGCAGCACCTGTATTCCCGTGTGACCAGGTAACATGGTTTTCACCGGAACCTGAAAAAGAACTTTTCAGAAGGACCATAAATGTTACTAAGCACAACTTTAATAACTCCAATGTCATTTTTAATATAGCAAAAGCACGCCTCTCCATGCCCGAGGCTGTAGATGATGCAAAAAAATGGTTTATTTCAAGGGAACTGCCAAATGGATTATTCAAATGGCAGGGTCATGCTCACGGTACTTTTATGGGAGAAATGATCGGAATAGCTGGTTTGATAAATGAATTTCTGCTGCAGAGTGTTCAGAATAAGATCCGTCTCTTCCCATGCTGGCCGGCTGACAAGGATGCAAAATTCTCCGGACTCTGTGCTCAGGGCGGATTTATTGTATCATCCGAATTCAAGGATGGGCGTGTTATATCCGCTACAATTGAAAGCAAAGCGGGCAATCAGCTGCAGCTTCTTAGTCCGTGGAAAACCATCTTCGTTGACGGACAGATGACCAGCATTGATCCGGAGGGAATAGCAACAATAGAAACATCTTCGGGTCAGATTTTACTTTTATCAGAAAATGGGAATGATTGAATCCACAAATAACTTATGAGGGGAAATATATTTTTTTTATTGCTAACAGGCATTTTCATTTCCGGTTGTACCGGTAATAGTCATGAGAATGTATTGATACCGCTTCCATCAACGCCCCAGTTAAGGTGGCAGAATTACGGGAAGACAATGTTCGTTTGTCTCGATCCGTGTACATGGCAGGGCCGGGAATATGACAATCATTCTACACCATTGGACAGGATAAATCCGGCTGCTCTGAATACTGATCAATGGTGTGAGGCAGCTGAATTGTGGGGTGCAAAACTGATCCTGTTCGTGGCAAAGCATACTGGTGGATTCTGCTGGTGGCAGACAAATACAACTGACTATGGCATAAAAAATACCCCCTGGAGAGGCGGGGAAGGAGATGTCCTTAAGGATCTGTCAGAATCATGCAGAAGATACGGTCTTGATCTGGGGATTTATGTCTATCCCGGTGATGAAACCTGGGGAGCCGGCATAGGAAGCGGAGGTGTTACAAAGGATCCTGAAAAACAGGAAGGATATAACAGGGTGTTCAGACAGCAGATGACCGAAGTACTGACCAGATATGGCCCTGTCAGTGAAGTATGGTTTGACGGAAGTTGCCATATTGATGTCAATGATATTCTGGAAAAGTATGCTTCCGATGCTGTAATCCTCCAGGGGCCGATGGCAAATTTAAGATGGGTTGGCAATGAGAGCGGTTACGCTCCATTTTCAAATTGGTACACCCTCAGCAGTAAGGACCTTGAGACAGGTGTCGCCACTGCAATTCAGTCTGATCCTTTTGGTGATGCCTATGCCCCTGTTGAAATTGATGTGCCGCTGCTTAAGAACAAAGGACATAAATGGTTCTGGGCACCAGGTACAGACCATCTCATACTGACGACGGATCAGCTTATGGATATTTATTATAAATCTGTCGGACGTGGAGCAGTACTCCTGCTTAATTCAACACCAGATACAACCGGTCTTATACCACAATCCCACATCCTTGCCTACAAAGCTTTCGGTGAAGAAATCAAAAGACGCTTTGATAATCCCTTGAAAAAGACCAGCGGAAAAGGAAGATCACTGGATATGAAATTTTCACAACCTGTGAAGATCAATCATGTTATCCTTCAGGAAGAACTGGCAAAGGGACAAAGGATCCTGGCTTTCATTATCGAAGGGTTGGACAGCAATGATAACTGGATACTCCTGTACGAAGGCACATCTGTGGGGAGCATGAAGATATGCTATTTTGACCAGGTACCCCTCAGAAGGATAAGGGTGCAGTTCACTAATGTAAAAGCTGAACCACAGATTACAAATTTTGCAGTTTATTATATTGAAGGTGTAACCATGCCTGCCGAAAAGAGAAATGACAGGGATAAATTCTATGATGGGATTGCACGCAGGACCGGAACTGAAAAAGAGGAAGAATTACCTGTGGAGATTGGCACATGGGATAATAAATCATCAGACAAACAGGGATGGAACGAAATGAGTATTGATCTGACAAAATTCCTGAACAGGGTAGGTCAGTATGAAGTTAAATTCTCATCATCTTCGGATGTTAACAATGCCTGTCCTGAGTTTAAAGACTGGGAAATGGAGATGTATGGAAGTACAATAAAAAGTACGATTGAGTTGCTGAAAGATGGCTCAACGTTCAGGATTACGCGCTCGCAGCAGACGCTTGATGAATTCCCTTCAATTTTCAGGGTTAAAGTGAAAAGTATGAAGGACAATAGTTCCGGGACCATTACTATCAGGATGTTAACTTATTAATTTTTTCTTATGGACTCACTAAATCGCAATCTATCATTTATTTTTTCATTAAATAAGGGAATAAAAATATTCCATCAGATAATACCGGGCATAAAGCATAAAGTACTTGCGGGTATTGTGATAGCTATTAACCTGTTCACAGAGGTACAGGCTCAGGTCATTCCATACCCCGACGTTCTGGATAATTCAGCTGTCATCCAGTCATCCATAAGCAATGCGGATTCAAACGGGATCATAATCGGCAACGGTGACATAAATGCGCTTGTTTATTCCGGCAACGATCAGATCATAATGAATCTGGCGAAAAATGATGTATGGGATGCCCGTCTGATCACGGAAAATGACAAGCCTTTGCTTAAGGTAAATGTCAGGTCTCATACATGGACCGGAGGTGATCGCCCGGCCAGCTGGAATTTTCCTTATCCGACCCAGACTCCTCCGGCAGTAATAAGAATAAGTGATTGTGGTAATGTAATTAATACCATAACAGATCTGAGACGGGGTGTGGCGCTTTTGACAACAACAATGGGTAAACATACTGTCAGAGCCCTGGCTCAAAAAAATGTATTCTATATTGAAACAGATTCCAAGGTCAGTATTGAAGGATTTGCGCAACCCTTCCTTCCTGCTGCGGAAATTTCAGAGATCAATGGCTTAACCGTAGTAAAACAGCATTTGCCTGAAGATCCGGACTACCCCGGAATGAATGTATTTACAGTGTTAGGATCAAAAAAGAACAGACATGTTGTTGCGGTTGTTACAACACGTGAATCTTCGGATGGACTGGCGGCAGCCAGGACACTTGTTAATGATATTCTTGAACAGGTTCATTCTGAGGTAATCAGCGTGCATGAAGGTCAATGGAGGGATTTCTGGTCAAGGAGCGGGATTAAGCTGGAAGACAGTGATCTGCAAAACTGGTGGTACAGGCAACTTTATTATATCCGATGTCTTTCAAGACCAGGGGCATATGCTATTGCCCTTCAGGGCGGATATAATAAAAAAGCCGGCTGGCACGGGACCTGGACCATGAACTATAATGCCGAGCAAACCTTCTGGCCTGTTTTCAGCACCAACCACGTGGAACTGTCAGAACCATTTATCGATCTGGTAAATGATTTCCATCCACGTGCCCGGTTCTATGCCAGAGAAATATTTAATTGTGAAGGAGCTGCAACACCTCATAATTTCTGGCCGTTTGAACCTGACCCGGATAAATGCGTAAGCGTAAATAAGAGGCAACTGGCATATATGCCCTGGAGTTACGGTATTGGAACGGCCGGACACGTGGCACATAATCTCTGGCTGCACTACATTTACAATCCGGATGTCAGATATCTGAAAGACAAGATCTATCCTCTAATAAAAGACTATGCTCTTTTTTATTCTTCCTTTAT
>DNOQ01000568.1:0-4139 GCA_003501665.1 Bacteroidales bacterium
AGCATTATTGCTTTTTTCCTCAATTCCTGATGATCAACAAGTTCTGCAATAACACCGAATGCAAAGATGTGTCCGATAGCTTCATCGCTGCTTGTTGTTGATTTCCAGTCCCATTCGGGATCATCCGCCCTTCTCCAGGGCTTATCTTCATACTTATACCCGCGCCTTTCAAATGAACGTGAAGGAAAGCCCGGGACAGGATTGATTGTGTACAGTCTTTCCATGGCATCCAGGGATTCCGTAATATTAATTATTGACTCTTCCGATCCGTCAACGGCATATCTGAAAGCCTGTCCGGCCAGATACATTGATGTCCAGAGTCCATCGTTATCAGAATCCTCAAGACTTCCGGTTGTTACATCACCATTCTCAATACGTGTTACAGTTGCATTAAAACCATGCCTGATATGGCGTTCACGGACCTGTTTCTCAAAGAACATGGCTTTTTCATGCAGGGTCATCTCCTTAAAACAAATTACTCCTAAACCTTTGTCAGTAAGGATAAGAGTGGAATTTCCTGGACCCTCTGCAATATCTCTTACATTATCTGAAGGAAGCCACCGTTCTGATGCATAATAATCGTATTTGCCGTCATTCCTCAATTTAAATGCACCCCGGGTACTTCCAAACCATACACTCCCGCTTATCTCAGTTATGACAGTTATCTCAGGCCATGGCACTTTGTTTACTATATTCCCTGAGTGCTGTTTCGATTTAATGTCTATGACTATGTAACCGTCGTTTGTGCCTCCAAGAACTTTACCTTTAGAAATTCCGATACATGTGATATTCTGACCGGAATAAACCTGCTCAATTCCATTGCTGCCAGGATTGAAAGTACTTATTTCATTCCGGCCCAGTATCCAGAATGAATTAGTCAAATTTTCATACTTTATATCTCTTACTTCGCCGGGATAATCGCCCTCCCATAAAATATCCGAATCCTTAAGAAGAGCCAGCTTTTTACCATTTGAAACAAGGAAGGTAAAATCTCTTCCTCCTGCAAATATTTTTGCGTCATTCATCATGTGTCTGAGAAATAGCTTTCCTGCCCATGAATTGCTCAGGATTGATGAGTCGTCGATATAGACCAGGTGATTTAAATACTTGCCGATCCCTGCAATTTTTTTATCAGAAAGGGGTCTGTAATGGATATCTTTTACCAGTTTGCCGGGGAAAAGGAATTGTCCGGATGATGGTCTCAACAATCCGGCAGATGAAAATACCTGAATATATCCATTCCTGTCACATTCGACCTGCAGGACGTTAATATTATCATCGGCGATCAGATATTTTATACTGAAATCCTGGATAAAGGGTTCATCCGCATGATGTTGCCCGGGAGGCGAATCATCTTTTCCTGAACAAGCCGAAACCAGTGCAGTTATAATTAAAGGAACTGTAAAACGGATTATTCTTTGCATTACTTTACTCTTTTTATACCTGTTATACCTGAAAGCGAATATGTGATCCGGGTAGTTCTCCGTGTATATTTACTGCTATCAGAGTCAGCAGCATGATAAAAATTATAATACCCGTTATCCACAAAAGCCACTTTTTACCATTTAAATCAGCCGAGAGATCATCAAAAAATGATGGATATTGTTTCGGGAGCAAAAATATTATTATGAAGAAATTTACCCAGTACAAATGATGATTAAGGAGAAATGTGCCTGTTAATGCGCCTGTTACTATATAGCTTACCGTTATATAAGCAGCAAAATAGGTCAGCAGGACAATCATTACATCTGTTCTTCTGAATCCGTTACGGGAACGATTCAGCCTGGAACAGGTTATCAATGCAACAATAACAAATACAGCTATTCCTGCCAGGCTGCTCAGGAGCGCCGGGAACGCGGGATTCGCCAGATCTTTAAATCTGGCAAGAAATCTGTTGTAGCCCAGCGACTGGGAAAAGACAATGAATGGAATAAAGACAAAGACTATCAGCAGTGCGGTTTTGCTTTCCCATTTCTCGGGTGCAAAAGACTCTTCAGGCCAGGCGGAACTAAAAACCGCATAAGCAAGCGAGGTACCCCCGAAAAATCCGATGCTGTATTCCATCACATTCCACATATTAAACTTTATTTCCAGTATATTGCCAATGATCTGGAGAAAATTACCAAATGCAAATCCGAATCCTCCGCCAAGTGCTGTTATCAATGCAACACGAAGTGCTGACCGGAACCTGTTTCTTGCCATATACCACAGCATTGCAAGACCTGCTCCAAGGCATACGGCCCAGGCTTCAGAGCGGGGCGGGGTCATCAGAAATTCAAGCTGATGCACCAGCAGATAATAGAGGATCAAACCTCCTGCTGTCATTTCGGCTACAAGATTTCCCCATTTAACCTTTTTTGATTCTGATGATTCAAGCGTCAGTCCGGTAAGGCCTCCCCCGAGAAGTCCGAACAATCCTCCGATCAGGAACAGCATTATCAGTCCATATAGAGCATTCGGATAGCTTATGCTTCTGCCGTAACCGACGACAATTCCATAGCTGATCATTCCTCCCGCGCCCCAGCCGACTGCAGAGCTGAGAGTAATGGTAAACATTTTTGTATACCAGTCCTGGCGTTTTGATACAACAACAAGAGCGAGAGCCCCGATAGCTCCTGCCCATGCTGCACCCTGCTCATGTCCGAACTGGCCTCTGACTGCCCATGATGTGCCAAGTGTCATTCCGACTATCAGTATTCCAATCCATTGTTTTTTCATTTTATTGTTGTTACGCCTTAGATGGGATGAAGGTTAATAAAGTATCTGTCAGCATTATAAAACAGGTCATAAAGATTCAGCCTGCTGATAAACTTTTCGTATCGCTTCTGCAATCAGATCCATATCAGATTTAGGCCCCATCAATACTTTATGATGGACACATGCCGATTCTTCATAATGTACTCTGTCACAAACCGGCAGGTTAAAGCGTGACGGATTAATTATTTCCCAGTAATATTCACTCAGCTTGTGTCTCGCGGGTTTTGTCAGCGGGGCATACAAAGAACATTTATTCAATGGTATATAGCTGGCTGCGATCTCAATTCCAAGTTCTGCGGAGAGTGCAGCCCTGAATTTCTGAACAGCCAGATCTTTAAACTCTTTCTTATCATATCTGAATGAGAAATTATAGTACACCTCTTTTGTCTCACGATTGTCCCTTTTCATTGGTTTTATACCGGGGATCTGCGACAGAAGAGAATTAAGGTATATTGCATTCTCTTCCCTGATCCGGTTTTGTTCAGGAAGCCGTTTCAATCCCTCTGTCAATATTGCAGCCTGGAATTCGGTTATTCTGTAATTTCCCGATTGCAGGAAATTACCTTCGTCAAAATAGAGCCCTTCTCCCTTGTCGGCTTTTGATGAATCGGGTGGTTCAGGCCTTCTGCCGCAATTACGAAGTGCATCAAGTCTTTCATAAAGGCTGAAAGTATTTGTTGTAAGAGCACCTCCTTCTCCGGCGGTCAGGATCTTTGACAACTGGAAACTGAAACTGCCGATATCCCCGATGCTGCCTGCTTTTTTCCCGTTCCATTCGCCGCCGTGCTTATGGGCACAATCCTCAATTACAAAGAGATTATATTCTTTTGCGATCTTCATTATTTCATCCATATTGGCAAAAGAACCGTACAGATGAACCGGGATTATTGCTTTTGCCCGTGGGGTAATTGATTTACGGATTTCTTCAGGATCAATGCACCAGGTATCTTCGCAGACATCCACCAGAACGGGAGTGGCATTGACATCGAGGACCGTAGCTGCGGTTGCCTGCCAGGTAAGACCGGGGAGAATAACTTCATCACCAAGACCGATACCGCAGGCTTCCAGTGCCATCTGCAGCGTGACAGTACCATTCGCAGCCGATAAAGCATATTTAACACCAATGAATTCTGCATACATTCTGTTGAATTCTTTTTCCATTGGTCCGTTATATGACCAGATTCCACTATTAAGTGTTTCAATCAGACCCTTTTCTTCATTTTTATCCCATACCGGCCACTTTGGCCAGGGATTTGTTTTTGTATCACGGACAGGATTACCACCAATAATAGCCAGTTTATTCATTTTCATCAATATTTAAAAAATTATTCCAAAGTAACCATTTTAACATTCCAGCCGTTAATATTAATTACCGGTTTGTT
>DNOQ01000568.1:4150-6083 GCA_003501665.1 Bacteroidales bacterium
GATTGCTTACTTTCAGATTAACTATTCCGTGTTTATCATCTTTTGAGAACTGATAATCATAATTCAATTCAACTTCAGGTAGATTGTTCAGTGCAGTATAATCGGCATATTGTTTTGTGGGTGTATAAAATGGCCATGACAATTTCGAGGATGCTTTATAATCAAGGATATCCTTCTTTTTTGATAACCAGTAAATACTGTTATCAATCTCCCTGCCGTTCTGGTCAGATATACGGAGATCGAGAAAATAAACTGAAGTGAGGCCATTAATTTCAGGGAGCTTATAAATAAATTTTGAGGTGTTTGTGACTATATTCCCTTTCCATTCATCAGCGAAAATCTCTCTTGAATTAATATCAAATATCCTGATTCTGACAGTCAGGTTATGAGCATCCGACAGATCCTCATTTGCCAGATAAATATCATCAAAGCCATACCTGTAAATTGCATGAAGGGGTGTACAGGCTTTTCTTACAGCATAAAATGCACCATTCGGCTGGAGGTATGTATCATAAAGCTGCCAGATAAGTTCGGGCCATGCCGAATTAAGCTTCCACTGGATAAGGCCTGTGCTTACAGGCTTATGGGCAATGAATGCCTCGAACATCGGTCTCATTAGTTCATAGTTGCTTACCTGTGACTTAAATGCAAATTCTTCCACATTTGAAGATTCCCCATATCGGGCCAACAAAGCTTTCAGGAACCGGTCGAGCGTTGTGAATTCATTTCTTCCGGTATGGTATTCCCAGTATTTCTTATCAATCGGCCAAAGGCTCTCTTCGGGAAGCATTTTCCTGAGAGATGCGACAGGGGGTATTGCTTCACCCGGACAGGTTTCGGTATTAAACCCCCATGCTCCTCCCAGAGTCGTATCTGTAAACCAGTAGTGAGGAGGTGTAATAGCATAGGGTCCGAGCATTTTCATTCCTGTTGGTCCGCTGATTTCACTGTAAAGAGGTGTTTCAGCAACAACATTTGTTTTGTCAGTTCCTGCTCCGCCGGCTGATGTTACATAGGATCTTGACGGATCATATTTTGCAAACATCTCAATATATTTCCGTTCAAGGTCAGGGGCAGGAAGCTTGTCGCTGCCAAGCATCCAGACGAATATTGAAGGGTGATTTCGCAGCCACATCATCTGGTCGAACCATGAAGCGGCAATCAGGTTGATATCCTCTTCACTTACCGGTCCGCCATATTTTTCGTGTACCGGCTTAAGGAGATATTCTTCCCACTCCCAGTGGCAGTTCCATCCGATCATCACAAGGATGCCGTATTCATCGCAAAGATCATATAATGATTCATCCTTCCCCCAGAAACCCTCACATCTGATACTGTTCAGGTTCATATGCTGAACATATTTCAGCTGGGCTTCCACAGATTCTTTTGTATCCTGCAGCAGGACATCATCGGTCCAGCCGCCTCCCTTTATCAGAACAAATTTCCCGTTTACCTCAAATGCCCTGTTCTCCCTTTTATCGAGATAGCTTGTTACTTCTCTTATACCATATCTCTTTTCAACCCTGTCAATGATTTTATTCCCTGAAATAAACTCGGTTTTAAGATTATAAAGGTTTACGTCTCCCATCCCGTTTGGCCACCAGAGTCTGACATTATTTACTGATAATTCAGGGAATTCTTCAGGAGTGAAACTGCACGATAACGTTTCACCTGCATTTACTTCAATCTTTTTCTCAATGACTCCAAGCTCATAATCCACTCTAAGGGTGCCTTTAATATTATCATTAGTACTGTTTACCAGTTCAGTCAGGAAGAAAAGCTCAGCATCTCTGAGAGTTTGTTTCTTAACTTTTGAATAAATGAACGGACTTCTGATTTTGATTCCTTCATTGACTTCAAGGAAGACCTCTCTGAAAATACCAAGGTTCCTGTCGCGTGGCAGAGGATTCCAGTCAACAAATCCGATGGAATA
>DNOQ01000268.1:0-1347 GCA_003501665.1 Bacteroidales bacterium
ACCGGATTGGCATCCGCGGCGATCGATACACTGACCGGCAATATTTCATTAACTGTAATTACACCCTGTGCTGTAACATTTGTACAGCTTCCCCCGGTAGCAGTTACAGTGAAATTAAAAATCCCTGAAACCGCAGGCGTACCGGATATGGTTACTATATTTTCGTTCCAGTTACCGGTAACACCTTCAGGTAATCCTGAAAAATCAGCTCCTGTTGCTTCTGCTGTTATATAGGTAATATTATTTATAGCTGTATTGATACATACAGTCTGGTTATCTGATCCTTCTCCGGAGGTCAGAGTGATTGAGCACTGCCCCGATAAATGGGCAGATGAGATTAACAGCAAAAGACTACCCAGGAGTATACCGCTGAATAGTCTTCTGATTTCTTCATTGAAATCATTTGATGAATTTTCCGTTGTTTTCATCTTGTTTTTGTTGCCTGGGGATTTGTTTTGGGAAAAATTGATCCGAAACAAAGGTTCGGGTATGCTTCCGCCCCGTCAGTCACAGAATAAATGGCCGACAAGACTAACAGAGATTCCTGTCAGAGGCCAAACATAACCATACAGAAATAATAAAATCTTTATGATCAATTTTTCTTCCCGGTTATACCCCGGAAGGAATGGAAAATGGTATTTAAAAGTTCAGCCTCTTTTTGAATACGACAACTAAATTAAGCCATTTGTAACAAAAATGATATTTTATTTGACAAACCGGCGCAATTATTAGATGAATCCTGCCTGCGAGTAAATGATGGAATTGGAGGAACATTGTGCCGGATAAAAAAAGCCGCGAGAGCGGCTTAAGATGAATAATTCCCAGTGAAACTGGGGGAAAAGAAACAAAATCAACTTAAAACCCTGAAAGCCTGCCTGCCTGACAGCAGTACAGGCAGGGGTTTAATATTCAGCTCTTTCAGAGCAGGTTGGTAAACTTAATGATCAGGTTTTCCCAAAATCACCCTTTTATCCGGTTCATAATATCGTTAAACAGCGTCAGCTGCTCCCTCATAACTGCAACAGGATCGGTATAAGGAGTCGTTGCTTCAATAAGTATCCATCCATTATATTTAATCCCGTGCATTAATCTGAACAGTTCTTCATAAGGATAATCGCTGATCTTAATTCCGCGGATATGCGTTGTATCACCTATCCACTGTTTTACCGAGTTGAAATTAGCTTCAAGTCCCGGAGGATTAAGATCTACATTATTGCTGTTCCAGCACATTACCACATTCTTCTCGGTAACCTGCTCAAAGATAGCCTTCATATTGGGTATCTCCTGAGTTATTGCTCCGTGACATTCAACCCTTATAAGCTGACCATAATCCCTGGCAAACTTACC
>DNOQ01000268.1:1422-6172 GCA_003501665.1 Bacteroidales bacterium
TTTTGCCCCTTCAATATTCTCACGGAGTTTTGCAGGATCGGGACTGTGAAATTCGTAATTTGATCCGTATCCGACACAAGTCACAGGACTGTCGGCAAACCGTTTCTTAACATCTGCACGCTGGGCTGCAGTAAGATTAATTTCAACCTTGTGGGCATGTTCGGTCCTGAGTTCCACACCAAGCAGACCAGATTTTTCGCAATTGGAGATCACAGTCGGAAGATCCCAGTCTTTTCCCCACTGGTAGGTTACCAGGCCAAGTTGCAAACCTTTCGGTTTCTTCTTTGCCATTTCGGCAAGAAAGGGAGTAAAAGCTGACAGCGCCAGACCGGCACCGAGGCTCTTCTGAATAAATTGACGTCGGGAGATTTCGTTTTTCATAGTGATTTTAGTTATATCTTTTTTTATAAATATACCGCATAATTTATATTCTGTTTACATTATCCTGGAATTTATCGAAAATGCTTTTAATACCGCAAAGGCGCTAAGGTAAGCGCAAAGGCAGCTAAGCCGGTGTAGTTCAAACAGAGTGGTTTAAATGATACGCCACCATTACGCCCCTGTGCCGCTGAGCCTTTGAGCCCTTGCGCCGTAATATCAATACTTCTTCCCAAATTCTTCCGCCAGCTTATTTATATCCGCATCTGTTAAATGTACCCCGGAACTAACAACGACCCTGTACCTGAATTTAGTTGATTGTCCGGGTTGCAAGGCAAAGTCAAGCTTTTCCTTTCCTTTTGTAAAATCGGTCCATCCAAGGGGATTGGCAGCAAACAAACCATATCCCCGGGCATGCCAGTAAGTAGGATAACTCTGGTTTTCAGGATGGTCACAGACGACTATTGAAATCTTCTCGTCACCAATATTTCCATAGAGATCCATCCATTTAGCCCTGGTGCTCCAGACAGCATCACCGGTGATTCCCTCACTGCTACGGTAATTGCCGGTGGCTCCTTCGCTTGCCTTAATCTTTTGTGCGGAGAGTGTTCCATCGGCTTTAAGAAGTGCAACCATTTCATCTGAAGGCAATTCAAGCTGACGAGCCACCCGTATGCCAAACATTCCTTCCTTTGTATCATCAAATTTTACTGCGGTTGTCCCTGCTGTAAGAGTAGTTATGCGGTCAATGATCCGTGTGGAACCCTGTACAATAAAATGATATTCAGTTCTCTCAGCAAGAAGCTGAACTCCTGAAGGATCGATCCAGCTTGCATTTGTTATCAGCACAGCTTCGCCTTTCCCTCCTGTCATTTTTTCGACAGAGAGATGCTTTATCTCGCCCCCGTTCGGCTCCTTTACTCCCCGATGACCATTTCCCCAGAAATCGAGACCGTTAACCTTTCCGTAATTGAGCCAGATACCGACCTGATGGATATGATCATTCCTTTCACCTTCCCTCGGATTAAGTGGAAATCCGCGTGTGATCTCCGTTCCGGCAGAAGTAATGACAGGATAGAGTATCGGCTTATAGACATTTTCGGGCCAGCGGTATGAGGTGAAGAGCTTACCTCCCACCAATACATCTACTTTTCGTTCTGCCTCATTTTTTACAAGAATGATTTTGGAACTGTTGTCATCCTGCGAAATTCTTGATGCACTGCATGAGACTGAGAATAAAAGAATAGAAGCAAAAATTGAAATTCTACCAGTAATTTCTTTCATGCTGAAAATTTTAGTATAGACTTAAAATTCAAATTAACCGCAAAGTGCGCAAAGTATCCGCAAAGTGCGCAAAGAACATTTTTGCAATTACACACTTTGCGACCTTTGCGAAATTACTTTGCGGCCTCTGCGGTTAAATATTTAATGCTTTACAAATCCCGAAGTTAAACTACCTCCGGAACCACGTATGGTTTTCTGTATTCCCTTGTCAGCATCTTGTCAGCTGCCTTATCCTTAACAAATTTTTCTTTGACTCCGTCGAATGTGAGTTCTCTGCCCAGACGGTAGGAAATATTTGCCAGGTTAGGAAGACATGAAGACATATAACCTTCAAGAATGTCGCAGGTAAGGGTTTGATCGTTTCCAGCGCGGATTGCATCGAGGAAATTGACATAATGACTTCCGCCGCCGGGTGCGCGCATCAGATCAGTTGGCCTTTCTCCCACGCTTGATCCTGCAAAGGGTTCTCTTTCACGCTTCCGGAAGGCCTTCCACTGACCGCCGTTTACTTCAACATAACCGTCAGTTCCAAGGAACATATTTCCGATCTGAATATTCATACTTGACTCAGCATTCGTATAACGTCCCCTGGTTTCAAATTCAAGGACTGTTCCATCGGCATATGTAAATACTGATGCCTGGGTATTAGGCGTTTCCTGTTCACACTCTTTCGGATCGATTCCATAAACGCCTCCTATGGAATAGATTCTGACCGGATGTTCATTCTTGTTTAGTCCCCAGCGTGCAACATCGAACTGATGAGGTCCCTGGTTGGCTGTATCGCCACCTCCGGTTGCCCAGAACCAGTGCCAGTTATAATGAACACGTTTTTCATTGTAAGGTCTCCACAGAGCCGGCCCGAGCCACATATCGTAATGTAACGATGCCGGCGGTGTCCCGTCGGGTGCTATTCCGAAAGAATCGCGGGGTTTGTAGCATAATCCGCGTGCAAGGTAAACTTTTCCTATTCCCCCGTCGTGCATAAACTTCATAGCCTCCATAACCTCTGGAATTGAACGGTTCTGAAATCCAACCTGAACCCGTACATTGTATTTTCTTGCGGCTTCAACCATTTTGCGTCCTTCCCACACTGCGTAGGATGCAGGCTTTTCAACATATACATGCTTCCCTGCCTGACAGGCCCAGATTGTACCCAGTGCATGCCAGTGATTGGGGGTTCCGAAAGAAACAGCATCGATCTCCTTATCTTCAAAGACCTTTCTCATATCCCATTCCGTTTTGGGTGTTTCTCCGGTATTGGTCATAACGGTTTTGGCACGCTGCTCAAAAAACTGTTCATCAACATCACATATTGTTTTCAGACGAACATTCTGTGTGTCTTTCATTCGGCTCCAGGTATTGACATGTCCGCCCCCCTGCCCGCGTATACCACAGACAGCCAACACAATACGATCATTGGCTCCCTGAATGGAATTGTAGGATTTTGAGCTGAAACCAACGCCTCCAATTGCAATGGCTGCGGTACCCAAAGCGCTTTTCCTGATAAAATCTCTTCTTTTTGTCATTTCAGATTTTGATTAAGTTAAATATTTAAGGTGATATGATACTTTTATAATTGCATTAACTGAACGATATCTTTGCAGCTCTCTTTTTTGCCTTTTCAAACACCTTCTCAGTCTGAACAGGAATGCCTTTTTTAAGTTTACTCTCCTCGGCTGCTGCCATGAATGTGAATATTTCGAGTGTTTCTTCAGGACTAACCGGGGGAATACCGGTATTGAAAAATTTCACAATTTCAACAAGCAAAGGATTATATCCTGCATAACTTCCCAGAAATTTAATTTCCTTTTCGCCGAAGACCACTCCACCATAGCCCGACCGGCCTGATCTGATCCCTCTAAATGTCCCGATTCTATTATCCTGCCATATTCCGGTCACAACATCCGTATCAGGAGTAAAAGCTCTTGAAACGGTTTTACATCCGGTTCCCATTATGGTGAAGAGTGTTTCGACACCATGAATACCATACCAGAAAAGATCAGGATGGGTCTTTTCGAGTGAGGCGGGTGAATATATATCTGCTCCAATAACTTTCCCTATAGCACCGGCTGCTATTTCATCCACACCACTGATATATCTCAGTGATGATGAAGAGAAAACCGGAACATTATAAAATTTTGATCCATCAAATATCGCAATTGCATCAGTCAGAGATGCCGCGATCGGTTTGTCGATGAACATTCTCTTCCCTGCTTTCATAACAGGAATTGCCTGTTCAAGATGAACCCGGCCATCGTTAGTCTCAAGTAAAATAAAATCAACTTTCTTAAGAAGTTCATCGATAGACCCAACAATCTCGACTCCCATCTTCTTTACATCTTCAGTATATCCCGGGATCCTGTCGACACTGGATTTGATATCGTTACTCCCCTTCGGATATGCCGCCACCACTTTGTAACCATCAAACTGAGGATCTGCTGAAGGATCATTCAGTGCTTTGGTAAATGCTATACTGTGTGAGGTATCCAGACCAATTATCCCAATTCTTTTGGAATTCTGAGGAATTACGTTTGATCCTGTTAATGATTTACCGGCAAGTCCGAGTGTAACAGTTCCGGCTGCAGCCGTTTTGATGAAGTCGCGACGCTTTATTCGTTTTTCCATACGTTATTCAGGTTTGTCAAATTTTTATTTTAAATTGAATTACTGTAATTACCGGAAAGAGTTGGCAATTTGCAGTTGGCAGTTGGCAATTTGATATCCCGTGGCATAAGTCTGATTCAGACTTTACCGGGTTCGTATTCGGCCCGGCTCGTTGCCATGGTCCGCAAAATGCTTTTTGCCAACTGCCTACTGCCAACTTTTCTTGCCAACTGCCTGCTACCAACTCTTTCCGGGTATATTGTCTAGATTCATTTATAACATAGATTGCTTAAAAATAATATCTTTTCGGACACCTTATTCAATCTGAATAAAACTTATGAGTTAAAAGAAGTTAAATCATCTGAGCCATTCATGGGCCATTGATAGATCCGGTTCAATTTTAAGCATTTCTCCGGCATTTTTTCTCAGGTATCCTTTCCTGATGATTTCAAGATCGGCATTTATGTTATCGGATGTACCGTTA
>DNOQ01000268.1:6189-6435 GCA_003501665.1 Bacteroidales bacterium
GAATAAGGTTCGGCAAGGATCATTATTGAAATATTATTATCAACTATTGCGGAATGCATCATTACCGGTACCATTTCTTTCCTGGCATAACCTATGATCTCAGCATAAGGACATTCCTGCCTGAGCAACCTGATCAGCTTTACTGCGTCTCCTGTCTGAACTCCGGTAATACTTCTTCCCGCCAGAATTGAGGCATACCACAGATTATGTGAAGTACCGTCAAAATATGCATCACCACGGAATGTA